>CAZGRF010000116.1:0-9361 GCA_964527825.1 uncultured Pirellulales bacterium | reverse complement strand
TCACGACGATCCTGCATCTGGCCGCCCAGCCGATTGAGACCATCGCGCTGCTCAACCCCCTCGAAACACTCCAGACCAATATCCTGGGAACCGTTCACGTGCTGGAGGCGGCTCGATTGTATTCCCGCGCAACGGAGATCGTCATCGTCTCCAGCGACAAGGCCTACGGGCCGGGTGAGCGAATGCCCTACCGCGAGAGCGGGCGCCTACAGGGCAAGACACCTTACGACGTGTCAAAGTCCTGCGCCGATCTGATTGCACAGGTCTATACCAATCCCGACGTCTACAACATGCCGATTGCGATTGCCCGCTGCGCTAACGTGTTCGGGCCCGGAGACCTCAACATGAACCGGATCGTGCCCGGCACGCTCGAGGCCATCATCAAGCATCAGCCGCTCAAGATTCGCAGCAACGCCAAGCTCATCAGAGAATACATCTACGTGAAAGATACCGCCGATGGATACCTCAGCCTGGCCGAGAATATGGACGTCGCCAAGGGACAGGCGTTCAATCTGGCCGGCGGCAACGTCATGAGTGTGACTCAGATCGTCCGGAGGATCGGCGACATCCTCGGTGAACCGGTCCAGGTCGAAATCCTGGATACGGCCAGAGGAGAAATCGCGGAACAGCGGCTGGATGGCTCCAAGATGCGCGACCTCGTTGGATGGCAAGCCAAGACCGATTTTGCAGACGCCATCCGCGAGACGTTCGAATGGTACAAAGGGCTCTTGGCAGGCTGAGTCTTGATACGTGCCTGCGCCGGACAAATGAACGAACAAGAAAGACAACTGAGAGATGAAATCCTGGAGCGCGTCGCGAGGCTCTGGGAGCTGCGACAGGAGCAGGACCGATTCGTCCCGGGCACGACCCGCGTGAACTATGCGGGAAGGGTCTACGACGCCAGAGAGATGCAGGCTCTTGTCGATGCGGCTCTGGACTTCTGGCTGACGCTGGGACCGAAAGGTCGTGAATTCGAGCAGCGGCTGGCCGACTACCTTGGATTGCAGAGCGTTATCATCTGCAATTCCGGCTCCTCGGCCAATCTCCTGGCCGTGGGCGCGCTGTGTTCGGCCTTGGTCGAGGCGCCTTTGGAGAAGGGAGACGAGGTTATCACACCGGCTGCCGCCTTTCCCACCACCGTAGCTCCCATCATCCAGAACGGTCTTGTCCCGGTCTTCGTAGACGTCGGATTGGGGGACTACAATATCAACGCGGAGCAAGTGGAGGCGGCTATTTCGCCGCGAACGAGGGCCCTCTGCTTCGCCCACGCCTTGGGCAATCCCGCCGACCTCGACAGCTTGATGGCGATTGCGGCGCGACACGATCTCTACGTGATCGAGGACGTGTGCGACGCGCTGGACTCGCGATACGACGGGAAACTCGTGGGGACCTTCGGCGACATATCGACGTACAGCTTCTATGCCGCTCACCACATCACCATGGGCGAAGGCGGCGCGCTCGCGACGGACAATCCGCGCCTCGCTCGGGCCGCGTTGTCACTGAGAGACTGGGGCCGCGACTGCTTCTGCCAAACCGGCCAAGCCAATCCCCTGGGCGCCTGCAACAACCGGTTCGGGCACACGTTTCGGCATCTGCCCCCAGGCTATGATCACAAGTACGTTTACAGTCACCTCGGCTACAATCTGAAGCCTCTGGATCTCCAGGGCGCGATCGGGTTGGCGCAATTGGACAAGCTTCCCGAGTTCACGAGACAGCGAAAGGCCAACTTCGCGAGGCTCTACGAAGCGCTCCGCATCTATGAAGACAGGGTCATTCTGCCGCAGTGGTGCCCGAAGGCTGACCCTTCCTGGTTCGCCTTCCCCTTGACGGTCCGTGACAACGCGGGTTTCCGCCGCGAAGACCTCGTGCGTCACCTCGAAGACAAGAAGATCGAGACCCGTCCTCTGTTCGCCGGGAACCTGTTGCGCCAACCGGGCTTCGAGAACATTCAGAAACGGATTGTTGGCGACCTCAGCAATACGGATACCATCCTCGAGCGCACCTTCTTCCTGGGAGTCTATCCGGCGCTGACGAAGGAGAAGATCAGCTACGTGATTGATTGCATCAACGGATTCATGCAGAAACACTAATTCTCATCGCATTGGAGATATAGCAGGTGTCGGCGGTGTCACAATCAGCTACGCAGGATTCTGCCAAGGCCAGGATATGTTTGCTCTCGCTGCGACATGTGGACCGGCATCTCTCCCGATGCGCCGAGTTCGAATTCGAGGACACCATCTGTGATATTGACGACGTCGACCTGCTGGTGCCCGAGCCGCGCCGCTGTTTTCCGCTGAGGCGGCGTGCCGTCAACAGAATCGCACGGCACGCTCACATCGCCTGTTTCGGTCCCGGAATCAGTGTTCCGCCGCCCAAGCAGGACTACGACGTCTTCATGGCAATCTGCCAACAGCCCCATGACCTATTGGCGCTGAATGCGGTCCGAAAGTGGAGGAAGCGTTGCCGCAAATCCGTGTGCTGGCTTATCGAACTATGGGCCTCCAACTGTTCGACCTGGAGAAGCCACCTGGAGTTGCTGTCGGAGTTCGATGAGGTCCTGCTCATGTACAATGGCTCCATCGCGCCGGCTGAGGCGATCATGGGGAGGCCCTGCCACTTTCTGGGGCCGGGAATCGATGCGCTGGCCTTTTGCCCGTATCCGAGTCCACCCAACCGATGCATCGATGTGTTCAGCCTCGGCCGACGATCCGAGGTGACGCACAATGCCCTGCTGAAGATGGCCGAACAGGACAAGATGTTCTACGTCTACGATACTGCCCGTCAAACCGAGACGTTCCGCCCCGTGGAACATCGCCAACTGATTGCCAGCATGGCCAAGAGGAGCCGGTACTTTATCGCAAACGCTCCCAAGATCAATCGACAATTGGAATCTGGCGGGCAGATAGAGCTCAGCTATCGTTTCGTGGAGGGTGCCGCAGCCGGGACGGTCATGATTGGCGACACGGGCGAAGACGAGACCTTCGCACACCTGCTCGACTGGCCCGATGCCGTCCTCAGAATGCCCTACGACGCAACAAACGTCGAAGACCTTCTGGCCCAGTGGGACGCTCAACCGCAGCGACTGGCGCGGATTCGAAAGAACAGCGTCGTGCAGTCTCTTCTCCGTCACGATTGGGCATATCGCTGGCGCACGATCCTGGAGGCGCTCGGGCTCAAACCCCGCCCCGCTCTCCTGGAACGAGAGAAACGTCTCAGAGTCTTGGCGGAACAAGTCGAGCGTGAAAACACCGTCTTCCCCACCTGACAAAGACGGAGCCCGCTACCCGAACACAGGCCCGCGACGAAGCCCCTGTGGCCCATCTGGTCGCGGAGGGGCCTCCGGCGACCTGACGACAGAGTTCAGATTGTGCCTCAGTTCATCCCGCGAAGCGGCCCAAGCGGACTTGTTCTGCCGCTACAAAAAAGCGCTCAGGAAGATGCAACCGCGGTCGCTCTCGTGCATTATGATAGGAGAAGACTGACTCCGGAGCAATCGCATGGCAGACGAGGCAATAGAGTGCCGGCTGGACTCTCGGGCCCAGATCGTTGACGAGGATCGGGCGCTGGTCTGTGCCGCTCGCGACGATACGGAGGCCGCGGGACGGCTCTACGACAGGCACTATGGTGCGATTCGCGACTACATCTACCACTGCACGCTCGACCGCACTGCCACGGACGATTTGACATCGAATGTGTTTCTGGCCGCGTTCCGGCATCTGCGTCGCTTCCAATGGCGGCAGGTCCCCTTCCGGACCTGGCTCTATCGCATCGCTACCAATGAGGTGCGGATGTATTACCGCGGGCAGAAGAGAGCAGCAACCGTCACCCGGCAGACAGAAGGCGACGCCGGCCAGGAACGTCTCGGTCGGCTTGAGGCGACGGGGCCGTCCGCCGGCGACCATCTGGCGGCAACCGAGGAGTACTGCCTCCTGCACGAGGCGCTGGTGCAACTGAAATCGAAGTATCGTACGGTGATCATCCTGCGCTACTTCGAGGACAAGGCGATTGCCGAGATCTCGGAAATCACGCGCCACTGGCAAGGGACCGTCAAGTCCCAACTGCATCGCGGGTTGGCCCAGCTACAGGATATCCTGATCCGTCGCGGCGTCTTGCCACTATAGCAGGAAAGAAACCATGAACGAGCACATTGAACGCATAGACCAATACCTAAGAAGCATTGATCTGCCGCAGGACGAATCGGACCAACATCGGCGCGCCCTGCGCCGGCAGATTCTCAGCGAAATCGAAAGGAAAGAGACAATGTCGGTACGAAACAGAACATGGAAAGTGACCATCGCCGTGGCCGCTCTGATCGGCGGAGGAGCGCTCGCCACGGCAGTGGGTGTGAAGGTATATCGCTACCATTTCGAAGGTCGGGACGCTGGCGGCACGTACTACTTCTCCACTGAACCCCAGACTATCTACGAGCGAACCTCCCAGGATGCCAACGGGGTCCAGCATGCAGTGATAGTGACGGCCGGCCGCCTGGTGAGCATGGACGCGGCCGACGCGAAGGCAGACGTCGATCAGATGCAGAGGGACCTGGAGGAAATCGCGGGGCTGCGCGAGCAGGACCTCCGAGAACTGACGCGCGTGGTCGACATGCAGGTCAATGGCCATTTCCTCCGGACGTGCGTATTCCAGTATACCCTTGCAGACGGCCGTACCCATACCATCGGTGAGGCCGACCCCGATAGTCCCGTCGATGTGGCGCAAACGCCCGGGCTGATCGAGGCAGACTTCGAGGAGATAGCCCATCTGGGCGAGCAGGGTCTGCGGGACGTGGTGAAGGTCATCGATACCGAGGTCGAAGGCCAGATCCAACGCACGCTGCTCTGCCACTATGTGCTGGCCGACGGCCGGGAGAAGACGATAGGCGAAGGCGATCCCGCTCTGACACCGCCCACGAAGAGACTGACGCCGGAACAGATCAACGAGGTCTGGCGTCTGAAACGACTCGGCCAGGGCGAGTTTCTTGAGGAGGTCGAAAAGTCCATGTATGGCAGAACCTTCACCTTCGAGAGCTGCCTGTTCACGCTGGCCGACGGGACCGTCGTGACCCTGGCTGAGGGCAGCCCGGCCGCTGCCAAGACAACGCTCAGCGAAGCGGACTGGAAGGAGCTGCGCGGCCTGCAAAAGGCCGACGCAGGCGAAGATCTCGGCACCTACGAAGAGGAAATACGAGGCAAAGTCTTCACCTTCGCCCGCGAACGCTACCTCCTCGGCGACGGCACCGAGGTCATTCACGCCGAGGGTATCCCCAGAAGTGACTGAACCAGGGCGCCAGGCCCCAGCATTTCCTCCGAGCCGGGTCACGCGAACCCGGCTCTTTTCTTGCGCCGGCCTTACCAGCGCGTGAGAAAAACCGGCCGGCGGTATACTACAATGAGAAGTCAGACGTGATACATACGGAAAACGACGTTTTCAGTGGCTACGTACGGGCCGGTCATGTTGGAAGATGAGATACTGAAGTGGCAGTTCAAGTGCGGCAGCCGGGAGGCGCTGGCTCGAATCTACACGAAGTATGTCGATTCGATGCTGACGCTGGCAATGGGCCTCCTGAACGACGCCCACGCGGCCGAGGACGTGGTTCAGGATGTCTTCACGGCCTTCGCGAGATCGGCCAACGGCTTCTCCCTGCACGGCAGTCTCAAGGCGTATCTGACCACCTCTGTGGTCAACCGCGCCCGAGATCGCTGGCGACAGAGGCGTCGGCGATCCGCCTCACCGGGCCAACACGCGCCAATCGCGACAGAGGCACGCGGCCCGGACGAGGAATTGATCTTCACCGAGGATGCACGCCGGCTGAACGAAGCGCTCGCGCAACTGCCGCACGAACAGTGTGAAGCCGTCATGCTGAGACTCAAAGGTAATATGAGATTCAACGAAATCGCGAGGCTCCAGGGCATCTCGACCAACACGGCTCTGGGGCGGTATCGGTACGCCCTGCAGAAACTGCGGTCGAGCCTCAACGGCGAGGTGAGCAAATGAACCCCGAAGACAAAGTGGCAGAAGCGATCCGAGAGAAGCTGCAATTCGCCGCCAGCGCCAGACTGCACGAGCACATATTGACCAGGGTTCTGCACGCCCACGACGAATCGAGAAAAAGGCATCCGGCTCGGACGGAGCCGGCGACAAGGAGAGCAGCCATGAGAAGTCCAATGATGAAACTCGCGGCCGCGGCGGCAATTGTGGCAGCCGTGGCGTTGACTATCAGCCTGTGGGACACGTCCATTCCCACGGCCTATGCCATCGATCAGACGGTCGAGGCCCTCCAGAACGCGCGCTTCCTGCATCTGGTTTCCTATGATGAGGTCGGGCAGGTCAAGGACGAGCGGTGGATAGAGATCGGCGCGGACGGCTACCAGGTCCGCTACCGGCAGGAGAACCCGGCGCCGCGGAACTTCAAGGTCATCGAGGACGGCAAATCCACGGCGGTCTATCGGCAAGACAAGCAGGCGGTGATCATTTACGACCGCAAGGATCAGCAGTACCAGTGGGTAGGCGAACTGGGCAAGGCCCTTGAGAACCTGCGTCAGGAAGGCAAGATTCTTCAGGAGAACGACAGCTATAAAGGTCAGGTCGCGCACAAAGTCTGGTGGCCCTTCCTCAGCGCCGAGTGCTACGTGGACCTGGCGACCAAGCTGCCGATCGCGATAGGAAGCACGGAGCTAAGTTACGAAACGCCGCCGGCCGGAACGTTTGAAATCGTTATCCCGGAGGGCTACGCCGTGCTCGACAAACGACCCGGCGCGCCCGAGCAAGTCGTGCCCGACTGGCTGCTCGAAGAAGAGAGCGTCCAGGATAAGGCCGACGACGCATTTCGCCAGGCCACGCACGTGCTCGCTGAAGGCGACTGCGTCAAGGCAGCGGAGCTTTTCGAGTTTGTCACCGAGAAGCAACCGGCACGTAACTGGGCTTGGTTCTGGCTCGGCAGCGCCTACTACGCACAGGGCAAGTACGAGCTAGCCATCGAGAAATACAGCAAGGTGCTCGAGATGTTCGGCGATAGCGCCTGCTACTACTGCAACTATGCCCGCGGCTTGGCCTACGCCCAGACGGGAGCGAACGAGGCCGCGGCCGCGGACCTGACGGTTTGCTTGCCCGCGATGATCCAGACGTTGCGGACCCCGTCGGCCGGAACGATGTTCGAATACGCAGACAATCCGCTGATTCGCTACGGCGGGCACAATCCAAGCGAGCGAGAGACCGTCGCCAAGATGATCAACCGCCTCAGAATCATCAGCGGCCGGAACTTTGGCTACGACCCCGCCGCCGGCCCCGAACAGAACGAGGCCGCTATCGCGGCCTGGGAGCAGTGGCTCGCAACCGACGGAAAGATCCAGTTCACGCCGGATGCCCCGCTCGTGCCGGTGTCGGGCGCCAGCGGTCCAAGCCAGTAGCCCGCAAATGGCTGCACATCCTGCCCAGAATCGACATGGCCGGGCCCTAACAGGCCCGGCCGTTTGTTGCGCTTGCGTTCTCGTCACTCCTCCCTTGCCCTCGTCACAGATAAGGTATTCTGATATTGCCATGCCAATTGCTTATGTTCTCTATTAAGGGAACTGGCGTGGCAAAGCCAGCCAAGACGCGTATCATAGAGGGGTTGCGAACCTCACGAGGCGGTGGTGACAGCGGCATCCTGAAGATGCGTGAAGGTTGGAGAATCAATGGCTTCGAAACCGAAAGACCGGGGCCTCTACGAGACGCGTCGCGAGCGCGATGCGTGTGGGATCGGCGCCGTTGTGAACATCAACGGGGCGCGCGACCACTCTATCCTTGAATACGGCCGGCAGATTCTGGTGAACCTGACGCACCGCGGTGCGGCCGGGGCCGACGAGACGACGGGCGATGGCGCAGGTATTCTGTTTCAGATTCCGCACGAGTTCTTCGCGGTGGAATCCGACGCGTTGGGGTTTTCCTTGCCGGACCCGTTCCGCTATGGGGTGGGCATGGTCTTTGGGCCTAAAGACGCGACGCTGCGAAGCAAGTGTGATCGCGTGCTCGAAGAGGCACTAACCCACTACCAGATCAAGGTGCTCGGTTGGCGCGACGTCCCCACGTCGAGCGATTGTCTCGGGAAGATCGCGCTGGAAGCCGAGCCTTCCGTCAAGCAGGTCTTTGTCGACGGCGCGGGCCTGGAAGACGAGTTGCTCGAACGGCGGCTCCATTTGGCCCGCAATCGCGCCGAGAAGATGGTCAAGCAGCGGTTCGGCGAAACAGGCGAGGATTTCTATGTGACGAGCCTGTCCTGCCGGACGGTCTGCTACAAAGGCATGTTCATGGCCTGGCAGCTCTTCGAATACTATCCGGACCTGAAGGATGAGCGGCTCAAGTCGGCGCTGGCGGTGGTTCATCAGCGCTACAGCACGAACACGTTCCCTAACTGGCGGCTCGCGCAGCCCTTCCGCTGCATTGCTCACAACGGTGAGATCAACACGCTCAGCGGCAACCGCAACTGGATGCGCGCCCGTGAGCCCAAGATGGGTTGCGCGGCGTTTGGCGAGAACATTGGCGACCTGCTTCCAATTCTGTCGCCCGAAGCAAGTGACTCGGCCTGTTTCGACAGCGCGTTGGAGCTCCTGGTCCGGGCCGGCCGCAGCCTGCCTCATGCGATGATGATGATGATCCCGGAGGCATTCGGACCCAAATACCACATCAGCACGGACAAGCGGGCCTTCTACGAGTACCACTCGTCCGTCATGGAGCCCTGGGACGGACCGGCGGCAATGGTCTTCACAGATGGACGCCTCCTGGGAGGGGTCCTCGACCGTAACGGCCTGCGACCGTGCCGCTACCTCGTGACGACGGACGGCCTGGCCATCATCGGCAGCGAAGCCGGCGTCGTGGAGTTTCCGCCCGAGAAGATTCGCCAGAAAAGGCGTTTGCGTCCGGGCCGCATGTTCCTGGTCGATACCGTCGAAGGACGCATCATCTCGGACAACGAGATCAAGAGCAAGAGCGCCCGGCGCAAGCCCTACCGCCGCTGGCTGGACGAGAACCGCATCGAGCTGCGCGGCCTGTTCGATGCCCCCAAACTTGTCAAGAGCGACCCCCAGACGATCGCGCGGCGGATGCGAGCTTTCGGATACGGGCGGGAAGAACTCAAAATGGTTCTGACCCCGATGGCGATCAACGGCCAAGAGCCCGTCGGGTCGATGGGCAACGATGCGCCGCTGGCGGTGCTTTCGGAAAGACCCAAACTGCTGTTCAGCTATTTCAAGCAGCTTTTCGCCCAGGTGACGAACCCAGCCATCGACCCGCTCCGCGAGGGCTTGGTCATGAGTCTGATGGCGTTCACCGGCAAGAAACGGAATCTCCTGGACGAGAGTCCCGTGCACTGCCGGCAACTCAAGCTGCC
>CAZGRF010000115.1:6107-9407 GCA_964527825.1 uncultured Pirellulales bacterium | reverse complement strand
GGAAGGCAAGCGCGCTGAGTTTAGCCTCGCGCGCCGTGTGCGTGTACAGCCTGCGATGGGGCGAGACCGGGCTGCACCGCTATGGTGGACCTCATGTGAAAGACCCCTTTGGTCACGAAGCCGGCCTGACGGCTTTGGTTCTGATATTCCTATACAATCCGACGTAGAATTGCCCCGTCGGATGCTCCCTGCTTGGGCTGGGTGTCCGTAGACAGGGATTCTGCTGTCATCATGCCTTGGGCAAATACCGCGCATGCTACTAAGGCGTCACTTCTGGAAAGCCGATAGTCTGAACGGTGCAAATATCGACGAATCGGCCATGTTATTGAGGGTGCGTGCCATGCTTTACGCCAAGAGAACTGCGAAGGTCAACGTCAAGGTGCTCGTTATCGTGCTGCTGGTTGTGGTAGCCTTGGGAGTGTCTCTATTTGCGGCGCGCCAGATCCGCCGCGATATCCTCTCGAAGCGGGACTTGGCGGCAGGCCAGGCAGCGTTCGAGAAAGAGGACTGGCCGGCGGCGGTGAAGAGTCTGCGGGAGTATCTCGGTCGCAATCCTGATGACGTGGCTATTCTTAAGAAGTACGCCAAAGCGTTGCTATCAGTGCGCCCGCTGGAGCTGCCGGCGGTCATCGGGGCGATCTCGGCTTACCGTCGGGTGCTGCAACTGGACCCTCGCGACGAGGCCACCTACAAGGAGCTCGCCGGACTTTATGGTGGTACGCGGAGCTTCGATGAGTTGGGCTACATCGCCGGGATGCGGCTGGATCAGGAGCCAAACGACCTGCAGGCGCCGCTCTGGCTGGCCGGCGTGCTGATCCAACAGGACAAGAAGGTCGAGGCCCGCCAGACGCTCGATGCCTTTCTGCAGCGGCTCGAGGTGCTGCCCGGCACGCACCGGGAGTATGTCCAGGCCTGTGTGCAGATGAGTTTCACGTGGGCCGATGACGATGCCGTTGGGGCTAAGACGACGGCCCTGGAATGGCTGGACAAGGCCGTGGCGTACGATCCCAATTCCGTCGAGGCGTTGGCCCAGCGCGCGCGCTTTTACCGGACGACCCGGGAGATTCTGGGCGTAACGCCGGAAGAGGCCCAGGCACGTGCCCGCAAGGACCTCGAAGCCGCCGATCTTCTACATACGGACGATCCGAAGGTCCGTTACTTCCTGGGATCGGAGTGGTTGGCCCACGGTGATTTGGACCGGGCCGCAGCGGCCCTGGCGGTCCTGGACAAGCTGCCGGAAGAGAAGATCAAGGAGCAGTTTCTCGACCTGAACGACTGGAAGGTAGCCCGTTTCCTGTTCGCCTCGGAGCTTGCGACCCGGCAGGGAAATACGGAGCAGGCTGCCTCTTTGGCGGATGAAACCCTGGCCTCGCTGAGCCAGAAGAGGCACAGAGCCCAGGTCATCGCCTCCGTTATCCCGATCTACGTGGTCGCCGGGAAGGTTGCGGACGCCCGGAAACTCGTCGACGAGTACCTGGGCATTGTGGCATCGCAGCAGGCAGCCGCGGAATCGCGGCTACAGACGGCCTGGCTACAGGGTTTAGTGGCGGCAGCCGAAGGCAGACCCTACGTTGTGATCGATACTCTTGGGCCGATGACGGCGGCGAATTCCGCCGATCCCTTCATGTGGCGGATCTGGCGGTTGCTGGCCGACGCCTATAGCCGGACTAATCAGGCTGGGCGGGCGATGAACGCCCAACTGCAGTGCCTTCGGTTCTATCCGGGAGACCCTCAAATGCTCAGCGCGCTGGCGAGGCAATACTCCAGGGCAGGTGACTGGAGGAGGGCCTATGAAACCGCCAGGACCGCCGAATCTAACGGGGCTACGGACCTTCCCACCAAGCTGCTTCGTATCGGCTCGGCAATAACCCTGGCCGTCAGCCAGGATGGACAGGCAGACACGACCGAACTCCAGAGACTATCGGCCGAGCTGGCGGACCTGCGCCAGGCGTATCCGGATGATGTGAACGTTTGCATCTTCCAGGCTCTGATCGCCAGTGTACTCGGTCGGCCCGAGGAGACGGAAAAGGAACTGAAACTGGCGATCGAAGAGTGCGCCGAGCCGCTGCGCGCCGAGATGCAGCTTGCGGCCCATTATCTTGGCGCCAAGCGTATTGCGGAAGCCATCAGTGTGTGCGAGACGGCCTGCAAGGGCCATCCGGAGGTCGCCGAGCCCTGGCTGTCCTTGTCAGAAGTCCACATGGCGGAACCGAATTACAGTGCCGCCCGCGCCAGCCTCGAGCGTGGGCTGAGCGCTGTCGGGCAGGCGGAGAAGCACACCCTGTCGATCCGGCTGGCCTTGCTGGAGCTCACGAATGGGGATCGCCCGACAGGCCTCAGCCTTCTGAAAGAGCTGGCGGCGCAGGACGCCAATGATATCCAGGCCCGCCGGATCCTCCTGGCGACACGCGAAATCCAGGGTGACCGGGCGACGGTCGAGAAGCTGATCGAGCAGTTGCGCCAGGCTGAAGGCCAGAGCGGACTCTGGTGGCGATTCCATGAGGCGGCGCTATGGCTGTCCTCAGAGAACTGGCAGTCGAGGCAGCAGAATATCGCGGACCGACTCCAGTACTGCATAGACGCGGATGCCCGGTGGTCGGGGCCGGTGCTGCTCCTGGCGGGGATGTATGAGAAGCTGGGCGATACGCAACGCGTCGAGGATATCTACCGGCAGGCGTTCGATCGGAATCCTGCGGCGTCGGACATCGCGGATCGACTGCTGACGGTCCTTCAGAGACAGGACCGCGCTGCCGAGGCGGAGCAAGTTCTCCAGCAGATGCAGGCGAATCCCCAGGTCAAGAGTGACCTGAATATTCGCACGGCCTTGGGGCTGGGGGACGTCAACCGCGCCATCGATGAGCTGCGGCTCAGGGCGGCCGGTGACAGTCAGGACGCTCGGTCGCGCGTGCAACTGGCGCGATTGGTCTACCAGCAGAGCGGGGATGCGGATCGAGCCTTCGCGTATCTCAAGGAGGCGGAAGCCCTGGACCCGAACTTGCGGACCTTGACCGCGGTTCGAGCATCCATCCTGCGCGCCGAAGGGCAGGAGGAGCGGGCCCAGGATGTCCTTGATGCCTACGTGGCCGACCACAACGATTTCGATGCTCACTGGATGCGAGCCGTGTTCTTGGCTGAAGCGGGCGAGTTGGACCGGGCTGAGCATGATTACAGAATGTTGACGACCTTCGCGGAGAACGGACCAGCCGGTTATGAGTTGCTCAGCAACTTCTACGTTGGCACCCAGGGGCTCGACCAGGGTATCGTGGCTGCCGAGGAAGGTCTGAATGCGTATCCTGAGAA
>CAZGRF010000115.1:0-6007 GCA_964527825.1 uncultured Pirellulales bacterium | reverse complement strand
GGGCCGAACTCCAGCTTAACGAAACTCGTATGGCGGTTGAGTTGGCGCGCCTCGCCATTCAGGGTGACCCGAACAGCACGGAGGCCATTGATGTGCTGCTTGGGGCTGGCTTGAAGAGCCAGGACCGCGGACTCCTTGATGAGGTGTACAGGCTGGTCGACGCGGCCGTCGCCCGTGCCCCGGCGAATGAGAGACTCCAACTTTTCCGAGCGCAGGCGTTAGCCGCTATGGACAGGTTGACTGCAGCGATTCCCGAATTGGAGGCGTATTGCCGGACGAAACAAGGCAGCGGCAACCTTGAAGCCATCGCAACACTCGCCGACCTGTATCGCCTCACGGGCGATGCAGATCGTGCCGGGCAGTGGATTGAGCGGGTGGAACAACTGGCCCCCGATAGTCAGATTGCCGTTCATGCCCGATTCCTCTGGCTGGTGTCCCAGGAACGGTTTGAGGGGCTTAAGGACATCAGTTCCAAGTACATCTCGGCCAAGGACCAGGACCCAACGATCGTCGTGCGGGCCGCTTCGACGCTGCTGTCGCTCGATCCGCTGGAGCTCAAGAAGGAGGGTGTCAAGCTGTTCGAGCATGCCGTAGCTCTGGCGCCGGGATCGGCAGAGGCACGTGTCAATCTCGCTTCCGCCCTGTACCAGACGGGGGATTTCCAAGGAGCAGAGAAGGTCTATCGGGACTTGTTGGGGCGTTATCCCAATGACGTGCGGGTTCTCAACGACCTTGCTTGGATTCTGCAGGAGCATGATCGTCGCTACGATGAAGCATTGGTGCTGGCAAACAAGGGGCTGGGCATTGCTCCGGATGACCTGCATCTTCTCGACACGCGGGGTACGATCCTGTCGAACATGCCTAGCCGCCTTAGCGAGGCCAAGGCCGACTTCGCCAGGCTGGTGGAAGTGTCGTCTCCTGACACCATGCGGCAGGCGAAGGCGCTTCTCCAACTTGGCCGCGTCTGTGCGAAACTCAATGACCTTGCCAGCGCGAAGCAACACTTGGAGAAGGCATTGGAGATCGACCGGAAGATGCAGGTCTTCACCGCCGATGAACGGTCTGAGATTGCGAGCATCCTCCAGCCAAGTGGTACGTAGGCTGAGATAGCTACACGTGGTTCCTGGAAAGGGACTCCATAGTGACATCGCTGCCAATCGAATTGGTTGGTCAAAAGGCAGCAGTGTAGCGGTGCAGCACACGGCGCAGCCTGAAAGTGGCTGTCTTGGTTGTGAGGTGTTGGGTCGATTCGGTCTCCGCCTGCTGCAGCTTGCGGTCTGGCGGGGTGTCTTTCGGGAGCACCAAGATTCGATACGCCGGAGCAGCCCCAGGCAGGAGGCGCCGTGTCTTTGACGACAAAGCCATGTTCTGGTCGGGTGGCCGCCGCAGCGCTTCTGCTCATGCATCGGTTTCGGGAAGGTCTGAACAGGTTCGATGGAATGCGTTAGAGTGACGGACGGCCCCACGACCCATCGGAAGATCGCGCCGCGTTGGCTCATTCTTGTCACCGTAGTGACGCTGCTTTTCGGCCTTTGGCCTCTAAACTTCTGCCCGGAGAATCAGGTCCACTGGCTCGACGGGCGGAACGGCGTGCAGTTTCATGGGCAAGGCGTATCCTCGAAGACTCCGGGTTGGGGGGTGATCTATAGTGCGGCGGATATGGATATTCCGTCAGTGGGTCACGCTTTCGAGCCGGCCACGATCGAGATCTATGTCGAATCTCGCGCGGCGGCAGGCTCCGGCCTTGCTTACATCCTTTCGGTCTATGACGCTGACGCCACGGAGTCACTCGTCATAGGGCAGTGGAGATCATATCTCGAAATCCAGTACCGGGATAACGGCGGCTCAGGGCACACGTATCGGGGCATCGACCTCAAGGATGCCTTGTTGAAAGACTCCAAGGTCCTCATCACTATTGCCTCGGGTGAAGACCACACAGACATCTCTGTAAATGGAGAATTGGCACGGTCGTCTTCCAGAGCCTCTTTCCTCGGATTGGAGCGCTTCAGGGGCCGCCTGCTCCTGGGGAATTCTCCCACCGGTGAGAATCCCTGGGTCGGCAATCTCTACGGTCTTGCCCTGTACCGCGGGTGCCTCCTGCCCGAACAAGTAGGTCAGAACTATCGATACTGGACCGACGCGACTGAAACGGCAGCCGAGCGGCAGCATCACCCGATTGTCCTGTATGCGTTCGACGAGAACGAGGGAACCTGCGTCCACAATCGCGTCGACGCGAAGAATCACCTCACGATTCCTCGAACCTACAGAAGTCTGAGGCGAGACATATTGACGCCATTCTGGCGCCATGTCGAGTTCGACAGAGGATTCGCAGTCGATGTCATCATCAATGTACTTGGCTTCGTCCCCTTCGGTTTTTGCCTGGCCCGTTGTCTTCGTCAAGGCCAGCAATTGCCTTCCGCATGGGCGCTTCTTGCGACGATCCTCGTGGGTACGGCTCTGAGTCTATCTATCGAGATTGCCCAAGTAGCGCTGCCGGGCCGATGTTCTTCATCCCTGGATCTGATCTGCAACACGTTTGGGGCTGGCTTGGGAGCCGCGTTGTTCAGCGCCGTGCGTAGGTATGAGAGATCCGTTCTCTCAGAGAGAAAACGGCGGTTCGACGCCCTTTGACGAAGAATACACATGCCCCGAATGGGCAATCGAAGCTGTGGCTTCCCTGCGTGTATCCTGGCGCGGCGCCCACCTGAGGACTCGCTGGTTTTGGTCTTGACAATGATGAAAGGTCCAACATGATGTGTGGGGCCACCGCTTGTAGGATCAAGTTGGTGGTCTACGGCCATGATGCCAAATGGGGTGACGGAAGGGACCATCCCAGTGGAGGTGCCCTGGGGGGCGTGCAGAAGCGATAACAAGATGAATGAGAGGAGAGCATCGAGATGAAATTGTGTGTTGTAGGTGTAGGTTATGTCGGGCTCGTGACGGGCGCCTGTCTTGCTGAGGCCGGCAATCAAGTAATCTGTGTCGACACAGATGCCGACAAGATCCAGCGTTTGCGCGGCGGCGTGATTCCCATTTACGAACGTGGACTGGAAGAGATCGTACGCCGCACGGCGAAGGCCGGTCGCCTCCATTTCACGACCGATCTGGAGGAAGGGGTGGCGGCTTCGGATGTGGTCTTCCTGGCGGTCGGCACGCCTATGGCCGAGGACGGCTCCGCCAACTTGTATGGCGTCTACGCCGTGGCGCGCGAGCTTGCCGAGGTCCTCAGCGAATATCGGATCATCGTCATGAAGAGCACGGTGCCGGTCGGGACGCATGAGGCTCTGAGCCGGATCGTGCGCTCCAAGACCACGGTCCCGTTCGACTACGTCAGCAATCCGGAGTTCCTCAAAGAGGGCGCCGCCGTCGAGGATTTCATGCACCCGGACCGGGTCATTATCGGCACAACAAGCCAACGCGCCCGCGAGGTGATGACGGAACTGTACAAGCCTTTCATGAGGAAGAGCAAGCGGTTGATCTATATGGACCCGGCGTCGGCGGAGATGACCAAGTACGCGGCGAACGGGATGTTGGCCACCAGGATTTCGTTTATGAATGAGATTTCTCTGCTCTGCGAAAAGATGGGGGCCGATGTCGAGCTCGTCCGGCAGGGGCTCGGATCCGACAGTCGGATTGGCTCAGCGTTTCTCTTCCCCGGCGTGGGTTTTGGCGGCAGTTGTTTTCCAAAGGACATACGGGCGCTGATCCACACAGGTCAAGCGAACGGCGCCGACATGCCTTTGGCCGAGGCGGTTTGGAAGGTCAATGTGGCCGCCAGGGAGCGATTCGCCGACCGCGTGATAGCGCATTTCCAAGGCCGGGAATCTGAAACCGTACTGGGTGTGTGGGGTTTGGCTTTCAAGGCGAACACGGACGACGTGCGAGAATCACCGGCGGTTGACTGTATCCGCAAGTTCTTGGCGTCCGGCATGAAAGTGCGTGCTTACGATCCGGCCGCAACGGTGGCCTCGGAGGAAGGCCTCGAATTATGCCAAGATGCATACGCAGCACTCGAAGGCTGCAATGCACTGGTTGTCTTGACGGACTGGCAGGAATTTCGGACACCGGATTTCAATCGCATACGCGAGACGTTGAGAGAGCAGGTCGTTTTTGATGGGCGAAACCTTTATGACCCCGAGAGCGTGCGTTTGGCGGGCTTCCAGTACTATGCGGTCGGTCGACCGAGCGAGAGCCAGGGTACAGGCGCCGTGGGCACTGGGGCAAAGCAAGACCGTGTTCCCGTCAAACGTGTTCCGCCTGAAGCGATGGCTTAGCGCGCCTGCGCGAGCCACGAATGGATGTACGTTCTGCGTGTGCGAGAGGTGCGCCTGAAATGGAATAGGATCTCGGATCCAACCGCGGGGAAGGCACTCTGCATGTCGGCGAGGTCCTGCCTGCGGCCACGAAAGGTGTCGTGGAATGGGTAGGTCGGCGGCCTGATTTCAGCAACGGACGGGGGTCTGCGGGATGTGTGCAAATGGAGGCTGGGGAGTTCTACTTCGATCTCAGATGGTTGGCCGCTCCCGTCTTCTGTACCCTTTCTGTCCTGACCCTGACGCATTTGCCGCAGGATCTCACGCCAGAGGCCTTGCGGGACGGACCGTTCCACATCGACAAAGCCGAACATGTCGTCGCGTATGGCTTGATCAGTATCTGCTCCATCCCGGCTGTCAAGCGGCGCCACGGACGAATCCTGTTGGCCGTATTGCTTGCGGTCACAGTCCTCAGTGCCCTCGATGAGCTGACGCAACCGCTCATCGGCCGCACGGCAAGCCCGTGGGATCTCTTGGCAGATCTGATCGGCGTTGCACTCGCTTTCATGATGTCTCTCATCAGAAGACATACCTAACCCCAGGAGTTTCACCGATCCGCTGACGAGCGCCACGGAGACTGGCCTTGTCCGGCAGATCGCCGCCTCCTGCCCAACGCCACCACTCCTTGCTTGATCCTTCCTTCCCTGCGCACACCGAGCGCCCGCGAGGTTCTTCTCGGCATTGGGTAGTCGCACAGTGATGAGGCGACTCCGTAGCCGCGTTTCACCGCGAACGTGACCCCAATCGCCTTTGCAGACAAGACAGCGCACACGCACTATCAGCTTCTCTTAACTACATGCATCCGCAATGTGTCGGGCGCCAACGGCACGCAGATCGCCGAAGTCGAGCTCCTGGGCGCTGCCGCAGGTGGATTGGCTCCCGAGGTCGATGCGGGTGAGGACCGGACCATCGCCTGGAGGGGCTCAGGCAACACGATCATGCAATTGCATCCCGTCGTCCGTGACGACGATCCGGGCGATCCGGCCCCGGCCAATCCGGACTACTTGACGGTTCCTTGGTGGTCTCCGAGGCAGCCGGTGGCCGATTTTACGGGGACGCGGGATGACGCCGACGCCACGGTCTCGTTACCGGACCCCGGCGTTCATACGCTGCAACTTCAGGTTTGACCCGAGCGCGATCAGGTTGGCCGGTCGCATGAATCCGAACACCGTTACGGCAGCCAGTCTGGCCCGATTACCCGGCATAGGGTTGACGCGGGCCCTGGCCATTGTTGGCTACCGCAACCGAATTTGAGAGGAAACGGGGATTGAGATCGTCTTTCAGAGGTCTGAAGATATCCAGAAGATACGCGGTATTGGGCCGAAGACGGCCGAGGAGATTACCCCCTGGCTCGATTTTGGCGCGTCCTCGCACGATGTGGGAGAGCCAGTCCGGCCATGAGCTTTGTCCCGGACCTGCGGGCAGATCGTCGGCGTGGCATTTGACGTTGCAGCCCATTATATGGTACAATCCCATCGACACGGCTCCTGAGCGGCCAGGAGAAACGTCGCGGTTGAGGAAAAGCGATCCAGATGCATCAGTTCGAAAGTGAGGATGAAGGTGAAAGCATCAGTTAGGTTCCCCCATTCTGTCATTTGTCTGTCTCTTTGTGTAGCCGGCCTCATGATGGCAACCGTCACCGCCGCCGGGCCGAGCGTTCCGGTGGTTATCAACGAGATCATGGCCTCAAACAC
>CAZGRF010000114.1:0-9447 GCA_964527825.1 uncultured Pirellulales bacterium | reverse complement strand
TAAGAGCCCCCACACCAAGTGCCAGCGCTGCTGGAACTACTGGCCCAGCGTCGGATCGGACGACGACTACCCCGACATCTGCCAGCGCTGCGCGAGTGTTGTCCGTGGTTAGTTCCTCTGCGGCAGAGTCTTAACGCCTGGACGCCGAGATCTGCTCCACAGTCTTCTTGTAGACCTCGTCGAAAGCGATGTGAGCGATGGCGTGAGCCGGCTCCGTGCTCTTGATGGCCAGGCCCCGGTGGGCCGCATCGTGGGCAACAATGCATTCGGGGCGGCCGTAGGGGCCGACACGCAGAGGGTTGGACCAACTGAACAGCATCACCAGGGGCCGGTTCAGCGCCGCGGCGATGTGGCCGGGGCCAGTGTCGTTACTGATGACGATCTGGGCGGAGCGGAGCAGTTCGACAAGTTCGGGCAGGGACGTCCGGCCGGCAAGGTTGGTAATGCGGCACTTGGCGTGA
Source organism: uncultured Pirellulales bacterium (assembly GCA_964527825.1). Lineage (GTDB taxonomy): Bacteria > Planctomycetota > Phycisphaerae > Sedimentisphaerales > Anaerobacaceae > JAFGLV01. Next base: position 8,986 of record CAZGRF010000114.1, on the reverse strand, counting down.
TTCTGTATCTTCTCAATCATCCGCGCTTCGGCACGACTTCCCGTGGCGACGACGGCAAGGGCATGGTCGGTGACCAACCGGTCGGCCAACGCCGCGAAACGCTCGGCAGGCCAGCATTTGCTGACCTGCGCCGAGCCCGGAATCAAGACGGCATAGCGGTCGCAATCCACACCTTCTCGCGCGAGCAGCTTGGTCGCGGCCTGCGCGGCGGCAGGTTTGTCCGGTAAGGTGAATTCGACGCTGAGGTCCGTCCCGCCCATCGCCTCGATGAGCTTCATGTAGTAGTCAACGACATGGACCCACTCGGCACGCACCGGAACAGTCGTCGTGTAGAAATGGTGGGCGAACTCCCGACGCCAAACCGGGCCGAAACGCTGCCTGCAGCCTGACAGCCAAGCGAGTGACGCCGTTCGGAGAAGTCCCTGCAAGTCGAGCACGACGTCAAAGCGGTGCCGGCGCAACCCGCCGATCAAGGACGCGAGCGAGCCGAAGGCGCCCGGATGGTACCAAGCCTTGCCCAGACGCTTGCGGTCGAACGCAACGATCTCATCCAGGTGTGGGTGGCCCTCAATCAGCGGAGCAAACTCCGGGCGGACTAGCCAGCTAATCCGCGCTTGAGGCCAGTTTCGGCGCAGCGCCGACAGGGCCGGCAGCGACATCACGATGTCACCCAGAGAGCTGGGCTTGATCAGTAGAATGTCCGTCCATGCGTTCGCCATCGGGCGCGGATTGTACGCGAGCATGCCCTGCTTGGCAATCGGTCGAACGCTGGAATACGCGACCCCAAACGCAGAATCCTCATTGTGCGTGCGTATCAGGGCAGCTAAGATCGACCGAATGGCAAAGAAAGGCAGATACATCTACGAATGGCCGCGGCCGATGGTGACGGCCGATGCGGCCGTGTTCAGCTTCGTGCGGGGCAAGGCTAAGCTGCTACTCGTCAAGCGCAAGCACGACCCCTACAAAGGACATTGGGCCATCCCCGGCGGATTCGTCGAGATCGGCGAAGAGCTGGAGGATGCCGTAGTGCGAGAATTGGCCGAGGAAACCGGGCTGAGGGATCTGCCACTCGAACAGATGCGCGCCTTCGGCACCGTCGGTCGAGATCCGCGCGGGCGGACGATCACGGTAGTCTTCATGGGGATCACGGCCGCAGAACGAACCGTCGTCAAAGGTGACGATGATGCCGCCGAGGCACGCTGGTTCGACATCGACGATCTGCCGGAGAATATGGCCTTTGACCACACTGTCATCGCACGCTTCGCCATCGGCAAGCTCAAACGCAAGAAGGCATACCGCGAGTTCATCGCCAAACACCGGTAGCCGTCCGGCCCCGGGAGGCGGTTCGCGCCCGCGAGTGTTCACTATCCGTCGATGCCGTTCGCGGCTTTCTTGAGCTGCTGGTTGAACAGCTTCAATTGGGTGGTGATGGCGCCAAGGACCCATTCAATATAGTGCAGGCTGTGGGCCGGCTTGTGATGGCGTTCACCCATCAATCCGCGCTGGACGGCGCGCACAAAACGCCCGATGATCTGCACGTTGATCTGCGTGGGCTGATGAGCCCATTGCTTCAACTCCTCGTACTGGCGGCGCAACCGTGGGGCGGCTCGGAGCTGTTCGGCACTGAGATAGTCGCCCGGATTCAACGCCAGTTGCAGGCCTTTGAGGCACAAGATCAATGGCTCGTAGTTCGCTCTCTCCTCCAGGCGAATAAACTTGTATTGCTGGATGTACGTGGTTGCCTGTGCGGGCGGCTTGTTGGCGATCTCATCCCCTCCGAGGAACCAGTTGCGCCGGCTGCGGTGAGCGAAAACGAGTTCTTCGCCCACACGATACCGTGTGATCTCGTCGTGGCCCATGCGCGAAACCCACAGCCCGCCAGGCTTGACCTCCGGACCACCTCCCAGAGCAAGGAGGCACTTGACAAACCCCAGAGGCAGAACCGTCTGATTGCCGATCTGGTTCTTGAGCAGTTGGAATGACAAGTGCAGACTGTGCGGCCGAACGTCAAAGAAGGTGACCAATTCCTGAATCAACTGATTGAGCAGCCAAGGATCGCAGGTCGCCGGGCGTGACAGCTCCCCGGCAATGCTGAGCCGGCCCGGGGCAAGTTCGAGAAAGCCCGACCGGCGCGCGCGCTCGCCCGAGCCGGTATGGTCGTCAACATACGCGCCGAGCTTCCAGGACAGGATGTCGAGGCCAAAATCGTAGAAATACCTGAACCCGTCGTACAATGGATCGGCCGCCTTGGCAGCGCTTCGGTAGGGTTCGATCGTGACCGGGCCGAGATTGCTCAGCTCCAGCTCAAAGCCCAGAGGAATCAGTCCCGGCTGCAGATTTGAGCGAATGCGCGTCAGATGGGCCTCGGCTACGCGCGAGTCAAAAATACTCTTGGAGGCCCGCACGGCGTATTTGATATAGTCGATCAAATCGCACTTCTCGTAAGGCATCGTCTCGATGAACCGCTCGATCAGCATATCCACAACGCGGCTATTCGCGTTGATGATCTGCAAGGCCGCGAGGAGACTAACCGACCGCGCGTAGTACCGCTCGGAGTTGCGCATGCGCTCCAGCTCAAAGCGAAAACGCCCCTGAATCTGCTGTTCGACCTGATTGAGCAGAACCTGTCGCACAACGAGAACGATATAGTTGTGGATGTACGGCTGGGCCTTGGGATCACTCAGAAGGTGCCGAATGCTGGGACGCGGCCGGTCCAGTTCGCGTTCCAGGTAATAGTCGGACATCGCATCGCTATGGTAATGGCTCATCACCAGGTCGCGCTCCGTCGTGGCGAGCAGCTCCCGCTGGGCCTGACGCTCAATCTCGGCGTCTGCAGTCCGCTCGCCCGGACGCGTTCGCTTCTTGAGAAACTGCTCGATGCGTTTGCGCAACCACAGCTCGTGGATCAGGTTGACGTGAAAACGGTCGCCGAAGTGCTTCCGCATCGATTCGGTAGTCACGAGGTAGGCCTGCGCCGCGACCGTTCCATGTGCGGTGTGGACCTGAACGGTCTCTCTTTGGTAGCGCTTCCCCTCGTATCGGTCGATTTCCGCCAGCGCCGACAGCGGGACATCGCGAATAACCAGGCCTTCAATCCTCGCGTTCGGCGCCTTGACGGCATACCAATAGACGTTGTCCGGACTGACTCTGCGATGGTCCGGCAAGAAAGCGGGCTCGGCCAGGAGTGTCTTTTCATCGAGCTTCGAGGGCTTTCGCGCAAAGCCGTACCCACTCACCGACTGGAATATCCGGCTGTCGCGCAGAGACCCGTAGAGGAACAGGTTCGTTCTTTGCCTATGCATAGCCGCACTGACCGCCCCGAGGTGTGACCAGCCTCAATGCCCTCACTCTTCGCTCAGAATACGGCGACGCAGCTTCAGGAGTTCTCTGAAAGCTCGCAGGATCACCCGCGGGTTGGCGCCCGTCGGTCGGCCCGCCGCCCGAGGATAATGGTGCACACCTTTCTGAGTCATTCGATAACCTTTTCTTGCGATTCGCGCCAGGATTTCCGTATCGATCAATGCCCCGGTGCTCTCCATTCTGATATGGTCGAAGATCGCCCGTTTGTAGAGCTTGAAGGCACAGTCCACATCACGGACCTTCAGCGAGAATATTACGCAATTGACCTTTGTCCAGAGCCACCCTGCCAGCTTTCGCAAGACGTTGTCCTGACGATTCATCCGGTAGCAAGTCACAACATCATACTCGGCCATCAGCGGCAGCAGCGCGGGCATTTCACGCATGTCGAACTGCCCGTCACCATCGGTGTAAAAGACGAGGTCTTTGGTCGCCGCCCTGAAGCCCGACTGCAACGCTGCGCCGTAGCCGAGATTACGGGGGTGGTGGACCACGCGAATGCGGTCATTGGCCGCCGCCAAATCGTCGGCGATGCGCCCCGTCTCGTCGGCGCTGCCGTCATCCACCACGATGATCTCGTAGTCGGCGTGGAGCCCTTCAAGCACGTCAACCGCCCCCTGCACGACCCGCGCAACATTGTCCTGCTCGTTGTAACAGGGAAAGAACACCGTGATGGAAGCGCTTGATTGCAGGTCGCATCGCAGATCTGCGGCCTTGCCCGCCGTAGCCATAGATCACCACCTCTTCTTCTCGGCGATGGAGTCCCTCTCTGCTATGTACCGGTTCATCCGGTCGGCAAAGGCGTCGGCTTCCTCGATGTTGCGCTGAGCTCGTGCTGCGCCTTCCAATTGAACCAGCGCCAGACGCGCTGCTTCAAGCCGGAGATTGTAGCCGTCCGTCCGCATGTACTTGTTCTTGTTTTGCTCGAAGTCATCGGCATACGCCCGGCACTTCGCGCCAACTCGGGGCCTCAGCTCGGGAGCCTGGGCGGTGGCCAGCAAGAGATCCAACATCGGGGCCGGCGACGGGTTCAAATCAAACGCCTTGATAACCTTATCCAGCCCCTGCATCTTCTGAGCCGGGTCCTTGAAGAGCAAGAGATTGTGCCCCAGCGCGAAGCTGGCCAGATAGTCGTTGGGGTAGACTGTGGTACCTGTGAACATCCCTTCGAAGAGCGCCCTACCCTTCTCGGTCTTGACGTTCACATACAGCCGCTGCTTGTTGTTCAGGAAAACGACACGCCAGTCGGGACTGTAGTCGAGGCCGGTAACGAAGGGCTTACTGAACTGACCGGCAGGCATGAGTACGACCCACACGTCGTATTCGTCAAGCGCGCCGGTAACCCAGTCTCCGATCTCAAGATAGTCACGGGCGTCCAATTTCGTCCCGGTCCTCGCGGCCCTCTCAAACGCGGTCCCGCCCGTCATGATGTCCGTCCAAAGATCAAAGGTCCTGCGGTCGTAGGCGGCTTGGGCCCTGCCGTCCATAAACAACTGCAAAGGCGTTCTGCCCGTGTTGGGATCGGGGGTCTGTCCCCATGCGATGAACCCCCCTTCCGTCCAGTAGTTGAACATATTCCCGCTAAGCTCGTTGTCGCGGATGAACTGACAGGCGTAGAAGGGTTTGGCGTCCGAAGCGGTCATGCGCATGAACACCGACTTGAACTCGGGATCTGCAGGCCAGTAGTCGAGATAGACCCGTTTGAACTTGAGCCCGACCCACACGGTAAATCCAATAGCGAAATACGACAGCAATAGCACCGCGACCCAGTACGTCGGTTGCACAAAGGCACGGTAGCCGGGCATCTCATCTTGAGCCCGCTCGCGCTTCCGTCGGCCGGACAACGAGAACGCGGCAGAAAGTGGAAATGCCGAGAACGCCAGGACGACACCTATCATCGTCAGCCAAAGACGCGGTTGAACGAGGTTCGAATGTCCCGGCACCGGAAGAAAGAGCCAGGGCCAGAAGACCGCGCGCCAAACCACCAAGACCACGAGAGCCCCACCCAATCCGAGCACAAGCCCCCGCCCCACTGCCGGTCCGAGCCCCGGTCCCAGGGTCCTTCCGCACTGACGCAGGTTAACGAGGGTCAATACGAACGTCACGAACTGCTCGATCAGCAGAGCCATGATGGGGCAGGCGGCATAGGCGGCAATCGGGATGAAACGCCGCGAGCGGATCGCCATGTAGACGGTCATAGCGGCAATGACGAGTAGCGCCAGGTCCATCTTAGGCCAGACGAAGTCGCCGATGGCATTTGCCCGTTTCTTTGCCGGCGGCTTCACGGCCCGAGCGGTGCGGACGAGCACGATGGCCCAAGTCAGCAGGCACAACCACGCAACGGTGTACATCACCAGGAACGGTATGGCGGTGCCGACAGGATTGGTCCAGTCGAAGGCCCGGTGCCACTCATGGACGTCACGCCAACGCTCGGCGTGCTTGCTAACGCTGACGACGAATGTGTGCGTCAGGTTCGTGAGGTGGAACGGATTGAACACGACCATCGCCACGAAGGCCACCAGCCCGGCCGCGACCGTATGCACGATGGCTTTGCGCTCCATGACGCGTCCTACCTGGTCCTTTGCGGACGCCAGGACAATGCCAAGAACCAGAGCAAAAGAGAATATGCCCAGGAAAGCCAGACGCGAGCTCGCCGCATAGGTAGCGAATATCTCCTGGCCATACCGGTTCAGACCCACCGGCGGGACCGCAGAGAACCGCGTCAGGAAGAGCAGGAACAGAATTGCCGAGGCCGCGGTGTGAAAAGCAACCACACCACCGTCGCTGACCTTACGAAAGACGGTCAGAGCGACACTGGTGACGACCGCCGTCAGCAGAAGGTAGAACACCCAATCCTGGACAAAAGGGATGGATTCCAGGTACTCGTGCTGTAGGAACCGGTTGGCCATCGCGGCTATGACAACCCAGGTAGTCATGCTGTACATCGCGACGGTCCAGCGCTTAGGTAGGCGCATGATGATATGCCAAACCACGAAGGGCACCAGGGCGATGAAGGCATACACGTAGCCGCCGTGGACGTTCGCCCAGAAGACAATCAAGGGGACGATCAACCAGATGTAGAGAGCGTTCCTATAGCTGGTCAGAGCCAGGATCAGCAAGAAGACCGCCACCAGTAGATTCGAGAAGCCGGCCGGACGCACATCCAATAGAGACCGGCCGACGAACATCGCAAAACACGAGAGGACCGCCGCCAGCACGCGATTGACGCCCAGAATCCTGGCCGTGCCGTAGAGACAGATGACGACCAGGAAGTAGATGGCGAACTTCCAGAGGATCAACGCATCGAAATAGGGATCCTGCTCCGAGCCCAAGGTCGTGCTCAGCCAATAGAACATGACATGGGTCAGCCAGTTCTGGTTGATCCAGCCGGTTGGATGCCAGTACCTGACCGTATCGAGGCCCACCTTGTCGGTGATCCACTGGGCCCACTTCGGCCAGGTGGCCACCTCTTCCGCGGTGGGGCCGGCCTTGTGCGAATTGGCGCTGAAGGGCTCGACGGTATTGACGCCGTGGTGAACGAAATGACGCCCGCACGCCATGGCCACCCACGTGTCTCCGGCGGCTACCATGTGCGTGGACGCATAAAAGGCAAAGGTCAGCATCGCCAGCCAGCCGATGACCATCGGCCAGCCCGAGAATGCTCCTCGCCGCTCGTTTTCGAGGGATTTGCCGGCTCCGCCGACACCGCCTATCTTGGTCCAGATACGATCAAACAATCCTGATACTCCTGACATTCGATGAACATACCCTGTTTCCTCTATATCGTCAATACTGGGGACGAGGCTGTTGCCCTCTTTCAGAAACTACCCGCGCTACGTCAAGGATGTCCGAAACCAGGCAGGCGGGCCAGCCGCCGGGACCTCATAGCGCATTGATGTCGTATGTGTTGCTGTCTCGCGGACGCGGGATGTTGGCGTCGGCCATCACAGCCGCGGTGGAACGGTCGTTGATGTCCGGGGTGGAGGACAACGATCGCCTCGTCGGAGGGAGGAGCCAAAGCACCGCAACGAGCGCCACTACAGCCGCAGCGGCCACGCCTGCCCAACTCGCGGTCTTGGACCAGCACCGCACCGCCCTCGGGCCGACCTCTCTTGCGCCTTTCGGAGAAACCGCTGCGACCAGTCTGTCTCTCAATGACTTCGGCGGCTCAACGCCCGCCAGCAGTTTCAGTTGGGCGCTGAGTTGCGCCAGAGAAATCACGTCTGAGTCCTTGTCTGGGTCAATGCTCATGCTTCAACCTTTCCAGCCAGTTGTCTTCGCAATTGCTCTATCGCCTGGCTTGTCAACCATTTGACCGTCCCGACGGGCCGATCCAAAACCCTGGCCATCTCGCGATAGCTAAGCCCCTCGACGTAGTGCAGGATCAGTATGGCGCGCTCTTCAGCGTCGAGATTCTGCAGCGCCCGGCAGACAGCAGTGGCGCGCTCATCGACAATGATCTGTGACAAAGGATCGCTGCCGACGCCGGCAGGACGGTTTCTCAGTCCCTCAGGCGCGCGTCCATCACGCGACCGCCGCCGCTGCATGTCAACAAAGGCATTGTACGCAATCCGATGAAGCCATGTCTTGATCGACGCATGTCCCCTGAAGCTCCGTACCGCCTGCCAGGCTGTCGTGAAGACCTCCTGAGTCAAGTCCTCGGCCAGATGCTTGTCGCCCGACAGGAAGACCAACAGACGATAGACAGACTTGTAGTGCGCATCGATGACAGCCTCGTACGCTACGTGCCGGCCTTCGCGAAGGGCCGCGAGAGTCTGTCGCTCAGCTTTGTCTCGCACTCGTCCCTCCACGCTCAGAACCGACGCCATCGGACACCACCGTTGGACATTTGCCTATTAGACGACAGCCGACGGCAGAGTGTTGGCGCCTCCGATCAGAAAACCGCCAGTTTCAGCACGGCCTGGGTCGTGCCCCGTGGCAACCGACCTCCGTGGCCCGCACCTCGGGCGTTCTCTCACTGGGCCAGCCACTTCTCCAAACGGTCGAGGCCCTTGGTGATCTGGGCCATTGAGCAGGCAAAGCTCAGGCGAACGTTATCTCCACAGCCAAAGGGCAGGCCCGGGACAACCGCTACGTTGGCTTGCTCCAGCAGGGCTTGGGCGAAGTCCATGCTGTCGCCGATCTTGGCCCCGCCGATGGTTCGCCCGTAGTGGGCCGAGACGTCGGGGAAGCAGTAGAACGCCCCTGTCGGCTCAGCGCAGGAGACGCCTTTGATGCCGTTGAGCCGCTCGGCCATGTACTTGCCGCGTTTCTCGAACTCGACGCGCATCTTCTCAATCTCTTTGTCGCCTTCGGGCCCGAGCGCGGCAATCGCGGCGTACTGGGCAAACGTCACCGGGTTCGAGGTCATGTGGTCCTGGAGTCTCGACATGGCCTTGATGACGTCGAGCGGGCCGGCCGTGTAGCCCAGCCGCCAGCCCGTCATGGAATAGGCCTTGCTCAGGCCGTTGAGTGTCAGTGTCCGGCCGAACGCATCGGCGCTCAGGGCGGCGAAGCTGATGAACTTCGAATCGCCGTAGATCAGTTTCTCGTAGATTTCATCCGACATCACGGCTACGTTCGTACCCTCGAGAACCTTCGCGAGGGCCCTCAGCTCTTCCGGCGTATA
>CAZGRF010000113.1:9251-9490 GCA_964527825.1 uncultured Pirellulales bacterium | reverse complement strand
CCAGGATGCCGCCGACCAGGCCGGCGACTCGCAGTCTGAGGTCTCCAATCAGCTCACCAACGGTTTCTCGAGCGACGGAAGCGGAAATGCCAATACCAGCACCAACCGCGTGAATGCGGCCACGGGCGATGCGGGCTCGCGGCTGAGCGGGGCAGGCAAGGGTTCGAGCACCATCATGTCTGCGGTCAATAGCAGTGCACCCACGGTCGGCACAGAGGCGGCCATTGAGGGCGGCACTG
>CAZGRF010000113.1:0-9241 GCA_964527825.1 uncultured Pirellulales bacterium | reverse complement strand
CCGGCGGGAACATCGAGGTCAATGCCAACGAGAACGTGGAGGTGGACATCCTTGCCGGCGGGGTCGCGGGAGGGCTCGCGGGGATCGGCGCGGGCATCTCGGTACTGAATATTGCAGCTAACGCCACTGCCCATGCGGCCGGGACTCTGTCGGCCGGCGGAAATATCACGGTTAAGGCCGTGTTGAACGAGAACGTGGACGTGCTCGGGTTTGCCGGGGCCGGAGGATTTGTGGGCCTTGGGGCCGCAGTGGTGGTGATCGACGATGCGAGCACGGTGACTGCCTATATCGGGAACAATTCGGATATCCTCTCGGCTGACACCCTTTCTGTCTCTGCCACAGGAAACCAGATCCTCAAGGGGGAGACCGACCAGGTCAGCGTCGGAGCGGTCGGGGCAGGAGCGTCCTTTGTGACCATCGACGTGGGCAACGACAGCGTGCCCAATGACACCTATGCCTTCATCGGCAGCAATGTTGACATTGGCCAGTCCACCGGCACGGTAGGCAGCGTCTCGGTGACTGCCGATTCCACCGTCACTGTTGAGGCAAAAGCTCACGGCATCTCGGCCGGTATCGGGGCCTTTTCGGCCAACTTCGCCTTTGTGGACATCGCCACCGGGGTCACGGCGTCCATCGGAACCGGCTCGCACATCGACGTTACCGGAGGAGTCACGGTTACGGCCACGTTCACGCCCGATGCCTACGCCAAGACCTTCGGCGTCAACGCCGGGGCCCTGGCAGTGGGGGCGTCCTTTGCCGATATCGACATCACTTCCGTGGTGACCGCTTACGTGGCAGGAACTATTACGGCCGGGAGCCTCACCGTGACCGGCCGCCAGCGGGTGCCGACCGGCGGCTCTTCCGCAGAGGCCAAGACCACCGGTTCAGCCGGGGCTCTCGTAGGCGTGGATGCCACGATCAGCGATGCCAGGACCGTGAGCACGGTCAAGAGTTATGTGGCCAACGGCTGCATCCTGACTATCTCGGGGGCCACGACCATCGGAGCGGTGAACAACACCAGGCAGCTGGCCGACGCCAACAGCAACGTGGGCGGGTTGATCGCGGTCGGCATCAGCGATGCGGATGCATCCTCTCTTACCACCACAGAGGCCTATCTGGGGACCGATGTCAAGCTCACCGGCGGCAGCCTGAGCGTCACCGCCCGGGGCACGGATGAAAACTTCGCCGAGACCACGGCGGGCAGCATCGGCCTGGCCGGTGTAGCCTCTGCCAGTGCGGAGACCACCACCACCAGTACGACCACCGCAAAGATCGGCAACAGGACCCTGGCGGGGAGGACCATCAACCTCACCGGCACCTTCCTGATGACGGCCGAGCACACGGCCAAGCCCAACAGCAAGGTGCGAAGCCTGGCCGGCGGGTTGTTCGGGGGGGCCGGCGCTGTGGCCGACAACACGATCACGTCCACGGTCCAGGCCGTGGTCGGTACCGGTGTCAAGGTGTATGCCAAGGGCCTGACCATAGAGGCGATCAACCACGTCAACAAGGCGATGCTCTCCGGGGGCAACATCAAGGGTGAGGCAGGCGGACTCATTGCAGGGGGCGGTGCGGACAGTGACAACACGTTCAGCCTCACGACCCTGGTCGATATTGGTGACAACGCCTGGCTGGAGGTTGTGGATGGCAGTCCGGGCACCTTCACACTGCGGACGCTAAACGACATCGTGGCCAATGAGAAGGTCGTGCTCTTTGCAGCAGGCGGCCTGTCCGGACTCTTCGGAAACGCCTCAATTATGGTAGAGACGGATCTATCCCGCGTGCAGATCGGGAATGCCGACTTGAGGAGCGTGGGCGATATCGACATCTCCGCCCGGGGAAAGGGCGAGATCGTCACCCTGGTGGATGCCGAGGCCTACGGGGCCGGCACGCTCATCACGGGAAGGGCAAAAAGTATTGTACGGCCGACCAACGAGATCAATATCGAGACCGGGGCCCATATCGTGGCCAGTGGCGATCTTAATCTCTCTGCCGGCACCGACACGGAATTCGCCCGTGACGTCTATAACATGGAGGTACGGCACGACAGCTTTGCCGGCAGCGCCATCCCCCTGGATGATGTGGATGCCGATGCCATCCTGATCCAGCACAATACCATTGATATCGCTGCAGGCGCTGTTCTGGAGACGGCTAGGAGCGCCTACCTGCACTCAGAACGGCTGGGCCTGGCGGACATGCTGGCCAAGGCCAAGGCGGTCAACTGGGTCAGCTCACTTACCGATGCCCTGAACGGCGCAGCGGCCGAGTACCAGTACAAGGGCACGGCTCACGCCGAGGCCCACGGGATCGTGAATATGGATGGCACTGTGCGGACAGGGATCGAGCGCTACCAGTCCCTGGAACTCGATGTGGATGAGACTACCGGCGAGATCACGGGCGGCGTGGTCAATCCGGGCGATGTGCAGATCGACTACTGGGTGACCGAGGAGACACTCGAATCCGACCTGGCCACGGAGCTGGCCAATGCTAAGTCCCAGCTGGCTTTGTACCCGGACAACCCGACATTGCAGGCCTATTACCAGAGCGAGATCGCACGCCTGGAGGCCCTGATGGCCGCTGAGGGGCTCTATTCCTACGAAAACATCAGCCTCCCGGGCCATGGTTACGTGAGCGGCGACGAGGTGGTCTACGATGCATCAGGCGATCCCATTAACGGTCTGGTCGACGGACACCACTACTTCATTAGAAAAACCTCCAACAACACCGTAGGGCTGTGTGAGACCAATGGCGGCCCGGTCATCAAGATGAACCCAACAGGAGCCGCCACGAGCCACAGTTTGACCAAGGTCGGAACCAGCACCCCCAAGAATTTTACCAAAGACGACCTCATCGGCAGCCGGACCGAGCAGACTGTCAAGACCGTCCATGTAAATCCGGTGTGGGCCGAAGCCGGGCTCATCGACGTGCGGGGCGACGTGCTGCAGGGTACCGGTCTTTTTGAAGCGCCCAGTGACGCCCGGGTTGAAATCATCAACGACAGCCAGGCCTTTCTGGTCATCCACGGCATCACAATCCCGGAGAATAACGGCGGTCTGTATTTCACCGGCGATCCTATTACCACTAACGAAGACATCATCAATCGGAACACCTTCAATATCGGGCTTGACGCCCTGGGACCGGATTTCGGCGAGATCTGCGGGCACTGGGACACTGTTGGGCCAGGAACGGTCGACTTCGACGATCCGCTGCCCAACCCCGGCGCATCGGAACCGAGTATTACGGTCAGCAACATTTTTATTGCCGGAGCGGTCAGTCCCGGCGTAGTTCTTCCCTGGCCGGACATCACTGTGGTGGGCAACATCGACAACCTGGGGGGCAATGTAACCCTCACGACGCCTTCTGCCGGTGAAGGAGATATCCTCATCGAGGCGCGGGTGCGGGCCAAAAACCTGACCATCATTGCGGGCGGGACCCTGTATGTGGACGGGATCACCGAGTTTGCAGTGGGCGGAGAGCCCTATGCCAAGTTCGACGAAGCCACCACCGGCTCCATCACCTCAACCTATGATCATGATAACAATCCATCTACCCCTGATATTTCAGTCACGTCATACTATCCCGGCATCGACGAGGCCACGCCTGCTGAGGCCGCAGCCATTGCCAATGACCCGGCTGGCGGTTTCGGCGTTCATGCCGTGCCGGACGTAATTGCGGACAAGATATTTATCAATGCGGAATACGTCAACATCAACGGGCTCATCCAGAGCGGCAAGGCGAATTATGACCTGGTGCTCGACGGCGAGATTCAGGATGAGATCGAGGCCATCAGCCCGACGGAGACAGGATTCGTAACCCTGGCGCCGTCTTCCGATCCCGAGTCGCCGTTTTTCAAGTCCGACTTCATCGTCAAGTTCGACCCGATCAACGATCAGATCATCGTGGACGAGATGCGGGTCAGCGGCGGCAAGATCGAGATTACCGGCCACATCCTGAACACCGGCACCGGCGAGATCCGGGTCCTGGGCGGGTACGCCGACATTAACATCACCAACACTACGTCATATGATTTGGTTTTAAACCGCCTGGATGCCTCACAGCGGGGGGCCGGCACCCTGGTCATTATTGACAAGGCCAAAGGAGACACCGCCACCATTTACCAGTCCTCCGGCGACGGTATAACCAAAACGGTGGACGATGGCTCCGGGCCGAATGTTACGTCAATAGCGGGTAATTCCACTACCTATACTCCAGCCAGCGGCTGGCGGTACGGCTGGTCGGTGGGCACGGAGACCTTCAAGCGCTCCTGGAAACATAACCGGAGCAGTGCATGGCTCGATATAGACGCCTTCGCGGCGGACCCCAGCAATATCGCATGGGATACGACTGAAGTTGCCGCGATCCCTACGCTCATGGACGAGGGGCCGTACTATTTCTATCAACCCGATACCGATCCTGTTGCACCCGGCATTCAGGATCCAATCTATACCCACGAGGAAACTGAGAATGAATTATCCGAGCTGACGGTCAAACACGTGGACCACTGGGAGACTAGCACCTGGTATGGCAAGACGACCTACCATGATATTTTCGTCGGAGAGCAGAAGATACAGACCATCGACACCCACACCATCGAAGCCGACAGGCCGTTTGCCATCCAGTTTGTCGGGCAAGAGGAAGGTGAGGTGACGGTCATCTCCGACACTGACGTTATCCTGAAGGGGCCGGTTGCCAACCCGTCCGGTACCACCACGATAACCTCCAATGATGGTGCGATTCAGCAGGACGGTGTTGCTCCGTATGTCAGCGGCAAAAACATTGCTTTGTCAGCCCATGACGGCATCGGTGAGGGCACGCCCATCAGCACCGATGTTTCGGGAGAGCCGGTCTTTCAGTACACCACGGACAGCCTCAACACCTCCGCAGGTCCGACTGCTCAGCTGGAAGGCTACAGCCCCGGACATGAGTTCAGCCTGATGCCCGGCGATCGCGTCAAACTGACCCCGGGGTATACTCACGGCGGGATCGCAGGCGCCGTTTATGAATACATCGGCGACCCGGCCACGATCGATGTGCACACAGAAAATTACAGTACTTCTAACTGGTCCTTGGTTCAGCACCACCCGAGCCTGTCAGCCTTCACCACCACCGGCGACATTCAGATCGAAGAGGTGGTCGGCGACCTGCCCATTGATGAAGTTGTGGCCGCTTCAGGCGACGTGAGCCTGACATCCAACGGCGCGATTTTTGTCGGGCAAGACGCCGACGATGACCTTATAGTGGGCCTGGTCCAGGGCGGGGTCATTACTTTGGATGCGGGTGGTGCCGTGGGTACCAGTGCCGATCCGATCGTACTCGAATCAGGGGATATGCTCAAGGATCATGTCACCGTTACCGCAGACGGCGGGGTATTTTTGCAAGAAAAGAGCGGGGATCTGCGTCTGAACAAGATCACGGCCGGAGGGGCCGTGGAACTTGAGCTGCTGAGCGGGACCCTGATCGACGCCAACCAGGAAGAGGACCGGGACGAGCGGTCGATCCAAGAGCTGAGGGACGGTGTCTGGGGCGATCTGCAGCTCACGGTAAGCACGGGGGCCAACGAAAAGATCGACGGCCTCATCGATTCCTACGAAGCGACCAAGGAGCAGGAATACGAGACCTACTGGAAGTATCGAAACCAGCAGACGACAATCAGCGATGATAAGGTGGACGGCCTGATCTACGGCGAGACCTACTATGTCGTTGTGAACGGTGACAGCGTGAAGCTGGCCGAGAGCTATGAAGACGCTGTGGCAAGCATCCCGGTTGTTGTGGACGTTACCGCCTCTTCGATCGCCGATCCCCGAACAGAGCACCGGCTCTACACCTCCAGCAGTACCTACTTGACCTTTGATTCCTCATCCTCAGGTGTTGATGATGTTGCTGAGGAGATAGCTTTGGGATCCGGCCATGGCCTGACCACAGGCGACGCCGTCACCTACAAACGAGTGGTATATGATGATGTTGTAGGCGGCTTATCCCATGGACAGACGTATTACGTGGTGGATGATTTTGTTTCGTTCGAGTGCGGCGACGTCAACACAACCGAGGTTGCCGTAGCCGCTACGACTACGGAGGGCGGATCAGGGATCGATGAAATTCAAACGATCACCGTTGCTACCGGCAAACTTTCCTACCGCCTCGGGTTCAGGGACGGCTCCGGCGACCTTCACTTTACGGATCCTATTGCGCCTGATGCGACCGAGTCCACGGTGGAGTCAGCTCTCGAGGCACTTGCCGCGATCGACGACGTCTCCGTGAGTAAGGCAGGAAATATCTACACCGTCACCTTCAAAGGAGGCCTGGCAGAGACGAATGTAAACCAGCTCGAGGTTGCCAGTGACGCGATCCTACTGGAGGCCAATCACGGTTTGAGCGACGGGGACCAGGTGACCTATCAAAAGGGCGACAGCGACAATACGGAAGTCGGCGGTCTGTTTGACGGCACGACTTACGAAGTCGTTGTTGACGATGTGAATCCGAACTTGATACAGCTCCTGGATACTGTAACCGGTGAGGTTATCGAACTGGATCCCTCGAACGCATCACTCAGGGGCCACAGGTTTGATATCGTCGACTCCGATCGGATCAAGCTGGCCGTAAGCCTCGATCAAGCGACTGCTGACGAGCCTTTTGTGGTGGACCTGACGGCTTCCACAACGACTGGTGCTGAACATCGATTCTACCAGGAGGGCACCTGGACTCTGATCGACACCTTTGACTCGTCCAGCGATGTGGACGGTGCCAGGGAGACGATCACCCTACCAGGCCATACCCTCGCCACCGGCGATGCACTGACCTACTACCGAACCGTCCCGTATGATAGCAGCCAGACGGTAACGCTCTCCGACACTGAGGAGGCCGCCTATCGGACAGAGCTCGGGTATGGAGACTCCGAGATAGCGACCCTGGAGGCCAGCCGGACGGCCCAGTACCACACCCTGCACGGCCAGTGGAGTTCGTACGGGGATGTGTATGATCCCGACTTCGACTACACGGCAAGCACAGCGGAACAGGATGCCATTCGGGGTAGCGTCAAGGTATGGACTGAGGAGGAATTGATGTGTGCCGTTGGAGCGGGCCTGCTGAAGCCGGTTTCGGACACTACCATCACCATTGAAGACCCGAACATCATCGGCACCAGTGTAACCCTGATAACCCATACGGGGGGTGTCGGCAATGCTGAAGGGTATCAGGCGATTAACCTGACACCACCATTGACACTTTCCGAGGATGAGCGCATTGCCCTGGCAGCAGCGGAGCGCGACGATCTGGCCTACATGGGCCCCTCGGTCGACAATGTTACGGTTGATTTTTCCGCCGGGGACAGCACCATCGAACGTACGAGCGGCAGCTGGGTGACGGATGGGTTCCGGACCGGCATGCGGATCGAATTGACGGGCAGTTCCTTCAATGACACCACCGGCGGCGAACTCTACCAGATCGTCAATGTCACCGGCAGCACTCTGACCCTGGCGAGCGACGCCGATCTCAAAGACGAGGAGGGGGCGGTTGTCGATATTGCGCCGGAAATCCTCACACCCACGGTTATCACGAAGATGGATTTTACGGACAACGGGACTGCGGACACCATCACCCGTAAAGACGGCAAGAGCTGGAGCGAAGACGGGTTCCAGGCCGGCATGGAAATCCGTGTGATGGGCATCACGGAAAACGCCAATGCGCCTGACACCTACTACACGATTGCCAGTGTAACGGACAGCGTTCTGACGCTGACCTCCAGCGACCACCTGACAGACGAGACGGATGTGGATGTGACCGTTGCGCCGAAGGTTGCCAAGATTATCATCAACCAGCGTGAAGATATAGACGTGGAAACGGCCGGTGATATCGTGATCGACGCGGATACCAATATCTACCTCGGTTCTGAAGTCGATCTGAATATCGATTCCATCGTGGCGGGTACAACTATCCGGATCAAGGGCGGGAGTGCGATTGCCAACAACGCAGGTGCGTCCGCCACCAATATCATCGGTGGCGACCTGATCCTCGAGGCCGCCGGCGGCTCCATCGGCGGCTCCACAGCCAGTGCCAAACTGTACACGGATTTATTTGAAGATGCGACCGTCACAGCCCGGGCAGATGGCGATATCTACATTGTCGAGCGCAGCGGCGATATGAATGTGGAGACCATGTACGCCGAAGGTGGGGTATATATAGAGACCTTAAATGGCGACATTGTCGATGCCCTGGATATGCAGTTTACCAATATCGCCGCCAATGAGATTGTGTTTGCGGCTAACGGTGCCATCGGCGAGTCGGGCAACTATATGGACATCGATGTGGCCGGTACCGGTACCTTGATAGCGAACGCCCATGACAGTATCTGGATCCGTGAGACATTCGGCGACATGAACGTCGAACACGTTCAGTCCGACACCGGTGATGTGGACCTGCGCGCCAACCTGTTTATCAAGGATGCGCTCAACAGCCCTGATCCAGAAATCATCGGTAACAACATCACCCTTACCGCAGATATCGGTGGCCTCGGCCTATCTGGAAATGATTTGGACATCAACAGTGCCTATTCGGGCCCGGGTACCCTGACTTCGTCGAGCGCCTTTGCGAACACTTACATTATTGAGACAGACGGCTCAGGAGCCACCCTCGACAACCTGAGTATCAACACAGTAAGCACGGGCGCAGCTTATACCGCTTTCATCACCGCCCCCGAAGGGAGTATCCTCAACGGTCGTGTGAGTGGCCCCAATGTCCTTGGCGGCCGCGCCTATCTCGTGGCTCGGGATGATATTGGCGAGGATACAAAACCCCTCACTACCGAAATTGGGAACATCGAGGGCAAGTCGATTACCGGTAGCACCTGGGTTGTAAACGACGGCGCCCTCACCGAGGGCGGCGTTATAGAGAAGGATGAACCTGGCATGTCGTCCGGCGGGGACAGCACAGTTACCGCCCTGAGCCCCATCACAATTACGGAAGACATTAGTGTGGTTGGTGACATTACCTGGACGGCTACTGAAAACCCGGGAGCGGGGGACGACATCACTATCCTCTCCGGCAATACTGTTGAATCTACCGGCGGAGGCACAATCACCTTTAACGTGGGGGACGACTTTACCCTGGAAGCGGGGGCGATGATCACAACCAGCGGAGATGTAATCATCAATGCAGATGCCGGTAACGCGGACCCCGGCACGGGCAGCATCATTACCATTTCCGGGGATATATATGCCAACAATCTGATTATTACCAGCGCGGGTGACTA
>CAZGRF010000112.1:0-9580 GCA_964527825.1 uncultured Pirellulales bacterium | reverse complement strand
CTTCCAGCAGAGAGGACAAGAACTTCTCGAAGAGATTCGGCGGGGTTTCAGGGGCGAGGGCTTGGGCGATCTGGTCTCGCACATCGGCGTGGAAGATGAGGCAACCGACTTGGCTGATGACGAGCGCCTCTGTGAGGTGCGTGAGAACTTCAGAGCTGCGGCCGATCAAGTCATCCTGCCGATCTTCGTCACGCGGGACGGCGCCGGCTGGCGGAAGGTCTCCTACGAGATGGACATTGCCAGCCGCATTCCGTGGGATCGAGCCAACCTGGAGCCGCTGTACGACCTGACGCTGTCGATGTTCGAAGAGAAGGACCTGGAAGATATCACGAGTCTCTCCGAGGATGTGTCACAGGTGATCGCCGTGAAGGAGCGGAAATCGCTGCGCACGGGCGTTCTCCGCTTGGACCCGGTCTTCGTCGCGCGACATCTGCTCGACATCGTGCCGAATCCGTGGTTGGCGCACGAGTTCGGAGACAAGGTCCTCAAGAAATTGCTGAGCAGGCACGAGGAGAAGGTCGTCGTCAACAACTTCGTTTTCATCATCGAAGAGCTTCGCAAACACTTGCTCAAGGAGAAAGACCGACTTGCCGAGGCCGTGTTCCGAGAGTTGATAGCGGCCGACACGCTGCGGTTCCTCGTGATCGCCAACGATCTGCACTGGAAGCTGCCCAAGAAGCGGAAGGCACGGTCTCCGTGGCTGAACAAGAAGAGCGGCGCACAATTGGAGCGCAGCCTGTTCGACCCTGTTCCCGCCGACGATTTCAACGACCTGGAAAAGAGCGTCGCATGGTACTTGGACGATCAGGACCGACTGCTGTTCTGGTTTCGCAATGTCCCGAAGAAAGACTACGGCGTTCAGGGTTGGCGTCGCGGGAGAGTCTTCGCCGACTTTATCTTCACTGACAAAGACGAGGCCGGCACTGGGTTCAATCGCGTCTTCGTCGTCGAGACGAAAGGCGTACACCTCAAAGGCAGCGAAGACACCGAGTACAAGAAGGCGCTGTTCGACACGTGCAACGAGCTGGCGCGCGAGACGACTATGAGCGAGCTCGGCATGGAACTGCAAGGCAAGGAGATGTCCTTTGCAGTGATCCACGGAGACGAATGGGAGCGGAGATTCAACGGACTCTTCGGCGGCTAGACAACCCGCTGTCCGCCGGGGAGATCCAGAGGCGATACCTACAGGAATAGCCGCGAGCGGGTGTTTGTAATAACGCCGTCAGGCGTTAAGTCTTATGCCCTTACGGGCACACTACAAACTGCGGGCGCGAGGGCCGGAGGCCCACGGCACGCGCGGGCGGGACGCCCGCGACACGGGACTATTTGATTTGCAGGGTGCTGGGGGCTTGGATTTGCATCTTGAGGTTGCCGGTGGCAACGTCCATTTCGATCTCGTTGACCAAGGCACCGTTAAAGGAGCAGGGCTGTTCGGCGTCGCCGGTGACGCGGATGAGGCCCTTGGCGTGGTCGTAGGTGAGCGTGCTGCCGGCGAAACGCTGGGTCTCGTCCTCGTAGGTAATGCCCCGCGAAGCGATCACTGTGGCAAGCTCAGTCCGGCCCTCGGGGGTCTGCGCAAGCAGAATCTCAATGTGTCCGGCGTCGGCGTTGACGGCCGGGCCGTAACTGCCATCTCGGAGGATGGGGATGTACCCCAATTGGATGCGCTCGGCGGATTCGGCGACGATCCGCTGGGTGGACGCGGAGTACGTCAGCCGGTCAAAGCCACTCATAAGGGCGTAGCACGGCCGGCGCAGGCTGAATTCGTTCGGGTCAACTTCGGGGCCGGCGGGCTCGGCGGCTGCGACGTTGTGGAGACTCATCATGCCGGGGCCGGTCAGGAGGAATCCCCTATCGCGGACATCGTAGTCGAGACGCGACCCATCAAGCTTGACCCAGCCGACGAGCTCGTCACCAGCCTTGCGCAGGCCGCGGAGCGAGATCGGGCCGCCTTCGGCTCTCACGTGACGCAGGGTCATCTGCCCGCCGCTGGCATTGGGATCCTCAACGAGGTCCAGCGTCAGCGTCGGCGCCGTTAGCACGTACTCGTAAGTGAACTCGGGCTCGGCCCACTCCAGTGTCACAACGCAGTCGCCTTCGAGCTGGATTTGGTTCGCGGCGGCGTGGAACGTGACAGCCTTCTGTGCCGTGATCGTCACAGGCATCAATTCAACCTGGGCGTCCCGGCCGGTCAGGCCGTTTGGATCGAGGAGGAAGCCGATCTGCACAGGCCCGGCCAGCGCCGCGTCGGATGTCACGGCGTCGTAGTCGATCCGGTCGGCGGACACCGTCTGGTGGTTCGGATCGACGGCGACCGCCGGCGCCGGCCTTTCCGCGACCTCGGTCAAGTCATTCGGCTCCGGCGCGTCGGTCCCGATGCCCTTGGGCCCGACGACGAACCCGCCCTCGCAAGTCACGATGATATCGAAGGAAGACTCCGGCAGCGCACTGAAAGCCAGGAATCTTGACGGCGTCGTGTCGAGCGCCTTCGGGCCGGGATAGGGAGCAGTCTCCGGCTCGTTCGGCTCCGCCGCCCGTGCTGCCGTAGTACTTGGGGCTGCCGCAGCCGAGGGCTCGTCGAGCAGCGCTGTCTTGCCGCCGGACCAGAGGATATTATTGATTGCCAGCCGTTGCCGGGCGAGGACGATTTGTTGCGGCGTTTCGATCCGCACGTTCTTCCAGAACACGCATTCGTAATAGGGTGACGCTGCCCCGGCCGGCGCGCCGGCGGCATCGAGCACAACCGTGTTTGCATCGGCCGGCTCGGTGGATTCGCCACCCGGCGACTTCCCGCGCCCGGTCACGTTCGAGAGCGGTCCCAGCGCGGCGCTGCGCAGACGCAGGCTTTCGAGTTTCCTGATGCGAAACAGCTCCAGACGGTTGCGTCCCTCGTCGTACACCAACTCCATGCCGCGGCCGACGAGCTGGCCGATGCGCGAGACGAACCTGACCGGGCTCGAGGTCGAGAACAGCGACCGCTCGGCAATGAACGCGACGTCGTCAAGGTAGATGAAGATCTCCATCGGATCGTTCGGCTCGTTCGGGATGACGTGAATGACGACGTTGCCCGTGAACGTCGCATCGCTGGGAATGGGTCGACCGAATGCCGTCTCGCACTGGACCTGCCCCCTATCGGCCGTGACGTCGCAGCGGAACGACGGCATGAACAGCGAGTAGTAGGGCTTGGTAATCTCCCACTGGTCCCCTTCCTTGTGGAGGAGCGTGTCGAATCCAAAATCCCTATCGGGGATGCCGTTCTCGTTCAAGTGGACGAATTGCGTCTGCGTAACGGTTCGCACCTCGACGTCGCCGATCTTGGGCGTATTGCTGTCGGACTGGAGGGCACTTTCGGCCCACAACGCCGCGGGAAGTGGGTCCTGCGCCGTCAGATCGATGCGCGCGGCCCCGCCCAGTCGCGTGTAGGCCAGATATACGAGAAACAAGGCCCCCAGGACGACAAGCCCGATCGTGAGTTTTCTTCGATTCAGACTCATGACGAATGCGATGGCCGTTCCGCCCGATACCGCTCCATGAGCGCTTGCCACCGGCCTGAGTTCTTCAGAATGTGCTCGATCACTTCGCGCACGGCTCCGCGTCCCCCCGGATGGGTCGTGACATAATCGGCATGCTCCTTGACCTCATCGACCGCGTTTGCTACGGCCACCGCAAAACCGACGAACTGCATCACCGGCAGGTCCGGCAGGTCGTCACCGACATAGGCCGCGTTCTCCGCCTTCAGATTCAACTCCTCAAGGAGCCGCTCAACCGCCGGCCGCTTGAAGTGGCAGTCCTGTAGAACATAGCGGATCTCCAGTTGCTCGGCGCGCCGTTGCGTAGCCTCCGAATGGCGTCCGCTGAGCAAGGCCACCTTCAAGCCGGCCCGCTGCCAGAGGCGAATGCCATGCCCGTCCAAGGTGTGAAAGTTCTTGCTCTCGGAGCCGTCGCTATGGACAATAAGGCGCCCGTCGGTCAGCACGCCGTCCACGTCGAGGACCAACAGCTCAATGGCTTGGAGTGTACGTTTCGGTTCGCCTGTCATGGTTCACTCGGAATAGGCCCGACAGGACCTGTAAGACCCGCTCTCCTTCTCAGGTTCACCCCACCACCTTGATCGTCACGATGTCCTGCACGTCGATCAAGCCGACCGGCCGGTCGTCGGCATCCACCACCGGCAATTCGTCGATGCGGTACTTGTGGAAGATGGCGGTGGCCTCGGCAGCCAGGGCATCGGTCCGAATTCTCTTGCAGTTGGCCGTCATGATCTCGCCCGCCGGGCGCCCGAACGCCGCGGCGCCGTGCTGGGTGAGCAATCGTCGCAAGTCGGCGTCCGTGACAATGCCGACCAGCTTGCCCGCGGCATCGACAATCATCACGGCCCCATGACGTTTCACATCGCGGGTCTCCGCCAGCATGTGGGCGACGGTGTCACCGGCCTTGGCGAGCGGCAGCTTCTCACCCGGACGGAACATCATCGACTGCTCGACCGTCATCAGCTTCGTGCCGAGCGACCCGCCCGGATGGAACCGAACGTAATCCTCCACGCCGAAATTCCGTGCTTTCATCACCGTAAACGCGAGCGCATCACCAATGGCGAGCATGCACGTCGTAGAGACACTTGGCGCCACGCCCAGCGGGCAGGCCTCGTTGACCCGGCCCATGCACAGGACAACGTCACTGTGTCGGGCCAGCGTCGAATCCTCATCGCCGGTAATCGCGATCAGACGAACCCGGAGCTGCTTGACCAGATTGATCAGGCGGATGATCTCATCGGTTTCGCCGCCGTAGCTTAGAACCATGACGATATCATCCTTGCGCAGCCGGCCCAGGTCCCCGTGCACGGCTTCGACCGGGTGCAGGAAATGACTGGGCGTGCCGGTCGAGGCCAGCGTGGCGCTGATCTTGCGTGCGATGATGCCGGCCTTGCCGATCCCACTGACGATGCAGGAGCCGCGGCAACGGTAGATCATCTCCGCCGCCCGCGCGAACGTGTCGTCCACGACCGGCGTCAACGCGGCGATGGCCTCCGCCTCGGCGCGAATCACACTCCGCGCGTAATCAAGATCGAGTCGCATCGGATCCGACATCCTGTCTCCGTGGCCCGTCACGCCGATTACACGGTCCTCACCGTGTAGACCCTTGTGCGTTATCCTTTGACCTCACTGCCGCCTGCCGGTCGGTTGACCTCAGGCGGGACGATTCTCCAGTTTCACTTCGCAACTGCGCTCGTTGTAGCAGACCAATTGGCGCTCCTCGCCCGAGCAGTCAGGGGAAGAATGAATGACGATGCGTTTCTCGGTGCCTTGCTCGATCTGGGCGATGGCCGCTCGTTTTTCATTTTGCAGATAGTCGGCCACTTCCGGCGAGACCGACAGCTCGATGCGTCGGATGTGCTCCTCCGACACGGCGAGGTTCAGCAGGCGAATGATCTCCAGCGCCAACGATTCGTGGCTCTTGACGAAACCAGTGCCGGCGCAGTGAGGACAGGCTAAGTACGTGCTCAGGTGCAAAGAAGGACGCATGCGCTGGCGTGTCATCTCGATGATGCCGAAGCCGCTGATTCGCAGGATCCGACAACGAGCCCGGTCGGTCTTGACGGCATTGCGAAAGCACCGCTCGACCTCTTTGCGATGTTTCGCATTGCGCATATCGATGAAGTCGCAGACGATCAGACCGCCGAGATCGCGAAGTCTGAGCTGCCGGGCGATCTCAACCGCGGCCTCCATGTTGGTTTCGTAGGCGGTCTGTTCGGCGTTCTTCTGCTTGCGATTGCGCCCGCTGTTGACGTCGATCGACACCAGCGCCTCCGTCTGCTCGATGACAATCGAGCCGCCGCCGCGCAGCCCGACCGACCGGCACTGGACCTTGGCTATCTCGGTCTCGATCTGGTACTTGTGAAACAAGGGAATTTTGCCGTCGTAGTGGGTGACCTTCGGTTTCAGACGCGGCATCGCAATCGCGAGGAAATCCTTGATCTTGCGGACGGTCGTCTCAGAGTCACAGATGATCTTGGTCACCTTGTTGTTGTAGACGTCGCGCAACGCCCGGATGACCAGATCCGATTCCTGGAAAATCTCGCTCGGGGCCTTCTCGTTCTCGATCCGTTTCTGAATCGCTCGCCAGAGACGGTTGAGATAGCGCAGGTCGTTCTGAACGTCGCGTTTGGACGCTCCGTGTCCGGCCGTGCGAATGATGAAGCCCTGGCCTTTCGGCGGCTTGCATTCATCAAAGATCTCGGCCAGGCGTTTGCGCTCCTCCTCGTCCTCGATCTTGTGCGAGATCCCGTATTCGCGCATCCACGGCATCATGACCAGATGCTTGCCCGGCAGCGCCAGATACGTGCTCAACGTCGGGCCTTTGGTTTTGAGACCTTCCTTGGTGACCTGCACCACGAGCTCCTGGCCCCGGCGCAGGCAGTTCTGCAGGGGCGGACGGTCTTTCAGGGCCTGCCGCCGACCGATACTCTCGAGCACGTTGTTCTTGCTCTTGGGAAAATAGCGCGGGTGCAAATCCGAGATATGCAGGAAGCCGTTCTTGTCGATGCCGATATCGATGAAGGCCGCCTGAATGCCGGACTCGATATTGACAATCCGTCCTTTGTAGATGTTGCCGACATGGGCGCCGGCGCTGGCGCGCTCCACGTAGAGCTCTTCGAGTGCGCCGTTCTCTACCACGGCCACCCGGCACTCTTCCCGCTCGGCCACGTTAATCAACATTTCACTCGACATATTCTATACCCTCTATTTCGTCATCCGGAAGGCTTCCGGGCCTCCGGCATCAAAGTCTATGCTGTCTTCCACGTGACATTCGTGCGTTGGACCGGCCCGGCGAGATCAGCCGGAGCAAGCTCCAGAAGCTGCATGATTTCGTCCACACGTATGGAACCACCCGCACGGATCGCGCACGCCACCACGACTCGGTTTCCTTCTGTTCGAATCGATTCCAGAAAACTCCGAACGTCGATCCGACGACCTTGCCGGTGACGCGGCGAGACCCTCTCAACTATTGCACTCTCGCCGGCAAGCAGCCGGCCAATCTTATCCTGCAACCGCCCTCCGCCGTCACCCGGTCGAACTGCGAACACGTAGTCGACCGATTCCGCACAAAACGATGCGTTGGATTTCATCAGCGCCACCGATCGCAATTGGATTTCTTGTGGGAGCACGGCGGCCAATGATCGCTTCATCCGGTCCTGCCACTGCTCGCGCGCAGCGACCTCGGATCGGTCCGACGGGATGCCGCGCTCGTCGAAGATTCGCAAGACGAGCAACTCGTCGTCCGACTCGACGCCAACGGGCCGCGGCAACGGCAACGACACCTTCGGATGGGGATTGAATCCCTCAGTGAACTTGACCGGAATGTGCGCCCTGGCGCAGGCCCGCTGAAAGACGCGCAGCGTCTCCGCATGAGAGATGAACCTGAGCATCCCACCGATCGAGAATCGTACCGCCGCGGTTGCGTTTGTCGCCGCGCAGACAGACACCTCGCCCCCCGATCTGCAGCGCGCGTTCTGGCTCGCCGCTTCTATTATCCCTGTCCCCCTTCCGTCAAGTGTTCGACCATCGTTCCCACTGCTCCCATGCGTTGCCGAGCGGCATCGGCCCGGCCGGCACATCAGAACGCCTCGGGCAGGACCTTTCGGGCGGCGTTGCGAATGTAGCCCGATATCTGCCGCTCGGAGTTCATTCCCAGTACCGTTCTCGTCAGGTTGTTGCACTCCTCCATCGTCACCGAGCGAATCATCTGCTTGACCTCCGGGATCAGCGGCGCCGTCAGGGACAACGTCCGGACCCCCATCCCGAGCAGAATCATGACGTACTCCGGCTCCGAAGCCGTCTCGCCGCAGACCGACAGGTCGATCTGCGCCTTGTACGCATCTTGAATCACGGTTCGGATCAAGCGCAGAACGGCCGGGTCCGCCGGCGAGTACAACGTGGAGACCAACTCGTTGCCTCGGTCCACCGCCAGCGTGTACTGCGTCAGGTCGTTCGTCCCGATACTGAAGAAGTCCGACTCGCGCGCCAGCGTCGACGCCGTCAGGGCCGCCGACGGGGTTTCGACCATGATGCCCACTTCGAGGTCGCGGTTGTACTCGATCGACTCCTCGTCCAGGTCCTCCATGACGTCGTGGAGGATCATCTTGGCCTGCATCAGCTCCTGGATGTTCGTGATCAGCGGAAACATGACTTTGACGTGTCCCAGGACGGAGGCGCGCAGGATCGCCCGGAGCTGCGTCTTGAACATCGTCAGGTTCTGCAGGCAGAAGCGGATAGAACGCAGCCCCAGAAACGGATTCGGCTCGGGTGCAAACCGTTTGCGCTGCGTGTACTTGTCGGCGCCCAGGTCCACCGTGCGAAAGACGATGGGCCGGTCCTTGAGGACGCCGATCGTCTGGGCATAGGCCCGGTAGTGCTCCTCCTCGGTCGGCTCGGTGGGACGATTCAAATAGAGGAATTCGGTCCGATAGAGCCCGATGCCTTCCCCACCCTTTTCCAACACGGCCTCGGCCTCGTTCGGGAATTCGATGTTCCCCAGCAGCGTGATCTTCACTCCGTCCCGCGTGACGGCCGGCTTCTCACGGATGCGTCCGAGCTTGTGTTCCAGGGCGAGGAACTCGCGGGAGTATGTCTCGTACTGGTGGATTGTCTCTTCGTCCGGGTTGACAATGACAAGCCCACGGTTCCCGTCTATAATCACGCTGTCGCCGCCGTGGATGATCTCCGTCAAGTCTTCCAACGCCACGACGGCCGGAATGCCCAAAGAGCGCGCGACGATGGCGGCGTGACTGGTTCGCCCTCCCGCGTCTGAGGCAATCCCCCTGACAAACGCCTTGTTGAAGCCGGCTGTTTGGGTGGGGCTCAGCTCACGCGCGACAACAATGACCTCTTCGCGCAAGCGCGCGACGTCCTCGCGCTTACTGCCGAGAAGTTGTTTGAGCAGACGCTTCTCGATGTCATAGATGTCGTCGGCCCGCTCGCTAATGTAGGTATCCTGGACGCTGGTGAAATGGGCCGCAATCTCGTGAAAGACCGTGGCGACGGCGTATTCGGCCGTGACGGATTCGTCGTAGACCAGGTCCGTCACCCGCCGGCGCAGGCCCCGGTCCCGAAGAAACCGCAGATGCACCGCAAAGATGTCCTTGATACGCCCGGCAGAGGTCTGCTCCTGCGCCTGCTCCAGTTCCGTCAGCTCCACGACGGCGTCCCGGAACGCATTGCGCACACGTTGGACCTCTGCCATGCGCTGGGACGGCTCGACTTGACGCCGGGGAATGCGGTAGTCCTCCGAGTCGATAATCAAGCACTTGCCGATCGACACGCCCGGCGAAACAGCGATTCCTTTCTTTATCTCCATGTCCGAGTCTATTGGGGCTGGTTAGCGTTTTTCTTCGGTGGCGGTTCGTCAAACATCCGCACCTCGACAAGCTCTCGGAGGGCGTCAATGGCCTCCTGGGCCTGTGGTCCTTCGGCCTTGATCGTCAGGCGGGTCCCGTAGGTAGCGGCCAACATGCTCATATTCATGATGCTTTTCCCGTCCGCCTCGGTGCGGCCGCTGCTCACGGTGATTTCACAGTCGAACTGGC
>CAZGRF010000111.1:0-9751 GCA_964527825.1 uncultured Pirellulales bacterium | reverse complement strand
ACCCCCAAGGCGAGCTGCAATACGGTCTGAGCGAGATTCAGTTCCTGTACAAGCCGGGCTTTGCGCGCGAGCCTCAGCCGGCCGACGGTGAGACGGGAGTCGGCATCAACACCGCTCTTGGCTGGCGGGCCGGACGCGAGGCGGCCTCCCACCAGGTCTATCTCAGCAACGATAGCAACGCCGTGGCCGAGGACACGGCCCTCTTCGATACCGTAACGGTCAACGCCTGCGATCTGCCGACGCTCGATCTGGGGACGACCTACTACTGGAAGGTTGTCGAGGTCAATGACGCCGAGACACCGATATCCTGGGCCAGCGATATCTGGAGCTTCTCGACGTCGCCGTACGTCCTGGTCGACGGCTTCGAGGACTACACCGACGACCCGGGCGAGGAGATCTTCATGACCTGGGAGGACGGCTACAGCGATAGCAACAACGGCTCGCAGGTGGGCAACAACGATCCGCCATATGCGGTGCCCGAAAACATCCACAGCGGGTCTCAGGCCATGCCTCTGCGTTACGGCCAGAACGGCGCTGCGACCTCCGAAGCCACCATGACGCTGCTGGCGGCAGAAGATTGGACGGAAGGCGCTGCGACGACGCTGACGTTGTACTTCTACGGCGACCCCGACAACAGCGCCGACGAGCCTATGTGGGTGCGCCTGACGGACCAGAGCAACAAGACCGGCACCGTCACCTACGGCACCGGCGCCGCTGAGAGCGCGGATAACCAGACCATTGCGGCCTGGCATGAGTGGGGCATTCCACTGGCTGACTTCGGCGTGGATTCGACCCAGATCAAGTCGATGGCCATCGGCTTCGGCGGCACCGGTCTCCGCACTGCGGGCGTGATGATCTTCGACGACATCCGGCTGTACCCGACCCCGGCCGCGGCGCCGGCGGTCTTAGCCGGTCACTGGGCCCTCGACGACGACGCCACCGACAGCTCCGGCAACGGTAACGACGGCACGCTCAACGGCGGCGCGACCTGGGTGGCTGCTGGCAAGACGGGTGGGGCGCTGAGCCTCAACGGCACGGACGCTTACGTCGATTGCGGCAACGGCGCCAGCCTGAACATCACCGATGCAATCACGCTCTCGGCATGGGTCAACACCAACGACGCCAACAACGCCGAACACAATCCCTTCGTGGCCAAGGGTGACCACTGCTACGCACTGAAACACCATAGCGGCAATAGCCTGGAGTTTGTCATCTATGACGGTGCGTGGTTCGGCGCTCATTTCGCCATTGATGATTCGTTCAATGGCGAGTGGCACCACGTAGCTGGAGCGTATGACGGACTCAATGTCAGGCTGTACGTGGATGGTGTGCTGCGCGAAGCAATCGAACACGCCGGCACTATCGATGCCGCGACTTTCAACGTCAATATCGGACGAAACACTGAGTACACGGATCGCTTCTACAACGGCCTGGTCGATGAGGTCCGCATCTATCACGGGGCCCTGTCGCCGACCGAAGTCGTCCAACTGTCGGCGCCATAGCCGCGAGTGTGGGCGGACACGAGCCCCGCTCTCTTTGATGCCAAGCCATGATCCCGATTGCAGGTTTGTTGCCGGGCACGTCGTCCTCGTGGAACGAACCCAAGGCGTCGAGGTGTCGGCATCGTGGGGGTGCCCGTCTCGGTCCGCTCCTGGCAGCGACATTGAATTCCATTGACCCGGGCCGGTTGATCTGCGATGATGATCGCCTGAATAGACAGACTATTTCCGGCGGGCGATTTATCGGTCGGAACGTTCGAATGCGAGGAACATGGTGTACTTGAGAGCGGAAAGCATCAACATCGATGACTCAGTGCTGGTCCGGCAATCGCAGGCCGGCGACACGATGGCCATGGAGAGGCTCATCCTCAGGTACCAAAACCGCATCTACAACGTTGTCCTAAAAATGTGCGGAAACGCGGACGATGCGGCGGAACTTACCCAGGAGGCGTTTGTCAAAGTTATTGAGAGCATAGAGAAATTCAAGGGTCGGAGTAGCTTCTATACGTGGCTGTTCCGAATTGCCGTGAATTTGACGCTGAACCACTGCCAGAGGAGCGTGCGCAGGGCGACCCGCTCTCTGGACGCCGAGGAAGTTGAATCCGGGGGCCAGTCGCAGCAGGTCCTGCGAGATTTTCTGAGCGACGGCAGCGCATCCGATCCGGCCGCTTTGGCGCAGAGCCGGGAGTTGTGCAGTTTGGCGGTGCAGGCCATGCTGAAGCTCGATGAGCCCCAGCGGGTGGTCATGGTGCTCCGTGATATCGAAGGAATGGACTACGCTCAGATCGCTGATGTCCTGAATATCGAGCTGGGGACCGTTCGGAGCCGGCTCAGTCGTGCCCGGAGCCATCTTAGAGAGGTTTTGGAGGCCATGCTGAAATGAAGTCGAACCCTGCTATTGATGAACTGCTTTGCAGTTTCATTGACGGAGAACTGCCGGCCCGGCAGAAGACGGAGGTCCAGCGCATGGCGGCTCGTGATCCGGAGGTGGCCCGACGCCTTCGGCAACTTCAGAACTGTAGAGACCTTGTCGGTGTTCTGCCCCGGGCGGAGGCCCCCGACGATACGATCGAGCAGATCCGGCTCTCGCTGGAACGCCACACCCTGCTGGGCGATCGTCCGGTCCTGTCCCGTGGTCGCGCCGGGGCATGGCATCTCAGGATACGTCGCTTGACGGCGGTTGCAGCGATGATTGCCCTATTGGGCGTGCTGGGAGCGGTGGTTTATCAGATTGTGGCTCCGGTAGCGCCTATCGAGTCGACAGGTCCGGTGGCGGTGGCGCCCGATGCCGGAGTCTCACCGGTGTCATCCACGGTGATGATGGTCTCGGATCCGGGCTTCACCGGGCGACTGGAACTGCGAACTGCCGCCCTAGTCCGGGCGGACGCTTACATCAACAAGGCTATCAAAGACAACGGCCTCTCGGGAATGGTTGAGTCGGAGACCGTGGGCAACACGCGCGTCTTCCACGTTGCCTGCAGCCGGGAAGCGCTCGACCGATTGGTGGGCGATTTGAATGAGGTTTGGCGCAATTCCGAGTCCGCCACCCTGGTGGTCGAGGCGGACAGTTTCAATCATTCAGTCGTAGTCAAGTCGGTGACATTGCCGCAAACACGAGAGATCATCAGTCAGGATAGCGCCGAAGCCTGTCTGGCAGTCGCCAGAGAAACTGTCATCCTGGACCGATTCGCTCAGGAGATGCCGGGCCAGAACATCGTGGCGGCTACGAGCAGCGACGCGGGGGCGCCGGTTGTCGTCCCGGTGCTGCCGAAACCGACGCTTACCGGTGAGAATCCGACAGCGCCGCCGGCGGAGGAAGGAAAGGTCCGTACGAGTCTGACGATTGTCCTCGTCGATGCTCGCTCGTAGGGTGTCCGTGGGGCATGGAGCAAACGCCTCATGGCGCCGCGGCGAACGAAGGCAAGGGAATGCTGGAAACCGACGATTGCTGCCTGGTCATTGTTGACGCTCAGGGCAAGCTTGCCCAGTTGATGGTCAACAAAGAGACCCTCATCAAGAACATTCGCATCCTCGCTCAAGCCGCCAGGCTTCTGGATGTCCCCATCATCTGGTGTCAGCAGGTCCCAGACGCTTTGGGGCCGACGGTGCCGGAAATCGCCGAGTTGCTGACAGACATTGAGCCGATCAACAAGGCCAGCTTCAGTTGCTGGGGCCACGAGTCCTTCCGAAGCCACCTCCAGGCTGGAGGCCGCCGGCAGGTCCTCCTTTGTGGTATCGAGACGCACGTTTGCATCTATCAGACCGGAGCGGACCTGATCCGGCACGGGTTCGACGTGACCGTTGTCGCCGATGCAGTCTCCTCCCGGACGGCGGAGAACAGGCAGATCGGTCTCAACCGCGTCGCTTCCGCCGGGGCGAAGGTCAGCAGCACGGAAATGGCCCTCTTCGAGCTGCTCAAGACCGCCGAACACCCGCAATTCCGGCAGATTGCCAAGCTCGTGAAATAGTCTCCTTTCGCCTGTCATTGCCAAGTGCCCCAAAGAAATTTCGGAAAATTCTGATTTTACGGTTGCGTATTCTATTTATGTCGAATAGTTTCTGTATAAATAGAATATGGAGTTGAGGAAATGACGAAATCAGCACGATCTCAGAAGGGCAGGCGGGCCAGAGCGGCCGAGGAGCTGACAGAGGCCGAGTGGGCCATTATGAAGGTGGTCTGGGACAAAGAGCCCTGCACGGCCGGCACGGTCCAGGAGACGCTCGCCGACAGCAAAGACTGGGCGTACAGCACGGTGAAGACCACGATGGACCGCATGGCGGAGAAGGGATTCCTGGCCATCGAGAGAATCCGGAACCTGCAGCTCTTCCGCTCCAGCATCAGCGAAGTAGACGCCAGACGGGCCGAGTTCCGCAGGATGCTCAAGCGCGCCTTTGATGGGGCGCTGACCCCCATGATGCAGTTCCTGATCGAGCACGAGGGCCTCTCGACGGACGAGGCGTCTCAGTTGCGCCGGCTCGTGGACAAAACCGAGGGCAAGAAGGGCAGCAGGCAACCGGGTTTGAGGCAATAGGCGGAGATTTGAAGATGGATCAGCTTGTGACTTTCTTGAATGCGAGCGGCCGGTGGTTCTGCCAGTACGCCGGTGCGATGTTCGTCCAAACGGGCATCCTGATAGCGGCGCTTCTGTTCGTCGATCTGTTCATCCACAAACGCGTCAGGGCGGCCCTTCGCTACTGGATGTGGATGCTGGTGTTCGTTAAGCTGCTGCTGCCTCCGACACTGGCACTGCCGACGGGAATCGGCTACTGGCGCGGCCAGGACATCCCGGCTGTTGCGCCGGGGATGGAAGAGCCTTTGCCTGCTCGGACGCTGGATGCGCCTGCACACGAGTCGGTTGCGGCCGTGCCCGAAATGGCTGTGGACGTGTCGCCGGTGTCGGTGTCTGACGCTTCCCGCCCGGTGGATGTGCCGGCCTCCATCACACTCGACAGGGGGCCTACGCCGACGTGGCAGGCAGTGGTTTTCGTGGTTTGGCTGGTCGGTCTGCTCGTCTTCGGCCTATTGCTCGTTCAGCGAGCGTCCTTCGTGAGAGGCTTGGTCGCACAGAGCGTGCCTGCCGACGGGAGTCTGCTGGAGAAGCTGGAACAATGCGCGCAGCAGATCGGCGCCAGCCGAGAGATTGAACTGAGGATATCGCCTAATACATTCAGCCCGGCCGTCTGCGGGCTGGTTCACCCGGTAATCTTGCTGCCGGCGACGCTGCTGGAGAAACTCTCGGGCGAGAACCTCCGGGTGGTCCTGATTCACGAACTGGCCCATATCAAGCGGGGGGACTTATGGGTCAACCTAGCCCAGACGGTGCTGCAAGTGCTCTACTTCTACAACCCGCTGGTATGGCTGGCCCATGCGATCGTACGGCGCGTGCGCGAGCAGGCGGTTGACGAGATGGCGTTGGTGGCTCTTGGCGCGGAGGCCAAGAGCTACAGCCGAACACTGATTGACATGGCGGAGATGGCTTTCTTTCGAGCCAACCTGGCGCTACGCCTGATCGGCGTGGCCGAATCGAAGAAGTCGTTAGAAGGGAGGATCAAACACATGCTCACTAGACCGACACCGAAGACGGCGAGAATGGGAGCGAAGGGGCTGTCATGCATCCTCGCAATTGGCGCGGTTCTGTTGCCGATGGCACGTGCGCAAAGGCAGAATACGCTTGTCCGGGCGTCGCAGGATGCTCGAGAGCGGACAATCGCCACGTTGCCCAATGGTTTGACCATGGAGTTGGTCGGTCTTTGCCAGGATCCCGCCGCAAAAGGGCAACAGTGGTGGCACCCGGATGGGACCTTGATGGCGGATCCGGGACTTGACCTGGTTCGCGGACGAGACCCGAGATACCCGGCGTTCGGTTACTTCTTCAAGTTCTCCACTGTGGAGGATGTCACCCACACGACGGGACCTCTGGGGCAGAGTCTCTCATATAGCTGGAGCTCAGGTGGCGGTGGGCAAGCGGTTTACGGCTTCGGCAACAGTCAACACCCTGTCAGCCCACTGCCGGATCAGACAGACATAGCAGTCGATGTTGCAGCCGGCGCTTGGCACGTCTATGAATTGCGGAGCGACAGCAGCGCACTATCCGTCGGTCCGGTCAGTATCCCTCTCTCTGACGACGTGACCCTTGTTCTGTCTGGCCTGCGGCCTGACCCCAGAAGGGAGATGTCCCACGCTTTGATCGAGGCGACAACGACTTCGGATGACCTGGAAGTCCGACTCGAATGCACGACCCATGATGGACGCAACCTCAGAGGCGGCGTGACCCAAACGCAAACAGACGCGGGTCGTTTGGTGCAGCAGACATTTGGTTTTGCTGCCCCGGTCGAGCAAATTGAGAAGATCGTTGTCAAACACCGTGCGATCCATCATCTCGTGTTCAGGAATGTGTCGCTTCGGCCGGGACATCGGACGACCGTCATTGTGGAAGAACTGCCAGACGCTGCCCAACCTGCGGACGGAGTGCCCTCTGGCAGACGGTCGTCCACCGTCCGACTTGAATCGGCAAGGCGGCTTTCGGGCTTGGGCAAGGTGCTGTTGCTCCACGCGAACCGCCATGATGATCGATTTCCAGCAAACTTGACGACGGATCTGGATTGGGCCGAAATGCACCCCTCGTTCTCGTCTTGGCTGCGAGACAACGTGGTCTATCTGGGCAAGAGTGTGACGACGGCCGATAGGCCGGACCGTCCGATTGCCTACGACAAAACACTGCTGGCAGACGGAGGCGGCACCAACGTCTTGTATCTCGATTCGCACGTCGCGTTCGAGACGCCGGAGCGCCTCGCGGAGATTGGCATCACATCCGCGCCCGAGCGTTTCCGATCGGCCCGGCAACTGGCGGACCTGGGCAAGGCGCTGCTGATTTATGCCAACGACCATGATGACACGTTTCCGTATACGCTCGGCGATCTGCGGCCGGACGTCGATCAGGACACTCTGCAATGGCTGCGGGAACACGTTGATTATTTTGGCAAGGGCATGAATCCCAAGGACAATCCGGCGCGAGTCCTTGCCTACGACAAGACAATGATGGATCAAGGTGGCGGGACGAACGTTCTGTACCTCGACTCGCACGTGGCGTTCGAGAGTCCGGAACGGCTCAAGGAAATCGAAGAGGTATGGTTCAGCAGGCCGTCGCTTGAAGACCAGGCGGAGTCCCGCGCGAGGCTGTTGGATCTGGGCAAGGCGCTGTTGTTCTATGCCAACGATCACGACGACAGGCTGCCCGACGATCTGAGCGATATCCGCGAATACAACCGGGTGGGATACGCATGGCTGTTGAACAACGTGGCTTACGTGGGTAAGGGTGTGACAGCGATGGACCGTCCGGACCGACCTGTTGCCTACGACAAGACACTCATCGAAAGCGGCAGCGGCACCAACGTTCTATACCTTGATTCGCACGTAGCCTACGAGCACGTCGACCAACTCGAACGGTTTGGCATCAAACGCGATCCCGATTCACCTGTAGTGATGCGCCCGGTCTCGGCGCGTCGCCTCGCGAATCTGGGCAAGGCACTGCTCGTGTATATGGTAGACCACGGAAAGTACCCTGACAGTCTTGACCAGATGACATCCTACCTCGGGAGTGATGATTTGGCGTGGCTTGAGAACAGCGCGGCGTACTTGGGCAAAGGCAAGACCGAAACCATGCGTCCCGATACCGTCATGGCCTATGACAAGACGCTGCTGGAGGGGGACCTCGGCACCAATGTCCTGTATCTGGATTGCCACGTTGCGTTCGAGACCCCGGAGCGACTCGATAAGCTCGGCATACGATCCAAGATGGCCGAGCGGGCTCTCGTGGTCAACCGAATGAGGCGTTTGGCGCTGGCGGCGATTATGTATGCGCACGAGCACGAAGGTCGTTTTGCGGACGATCTGGAGGCGTTGAAGCCCTATGCAGGTGGTGAGGAGGAGTTTGCCTGGATGCTGGCAAACGCTAAGTACCTGGGCAAAGGTGTGACGGTACAAGTCCGCAATCCTGCGCAGAGACCGCTGGCCTATTCGGTAGCGTCGGACGGCGCGGCCATCGCGTTCTTCGACGGTCACGTGGAATTCGTTCCACACGACCGGCTCAAAGGACTTGGTATCGAACTCGCGCCTTGATATGCCCGTGTCCTACGACGTGGAGTGCTTTGTCCGGGTGATGGTGTCGAGCAGGTAATGGTAGAGCGGCGCGGTCATGCCGAAACCGGCCGTGAGATCGTCGACCAGTTGCGGACTGAGGATGGCGTTGTCGATCTTGCGGCTGCAGCATAGGTAGAAGCTCTTGTGCTCATACCAGGTGCGGATGGGCTCGGGCTTTTCCGGGCCGCGCGGGCGTTTGTATGTCTCGCCCTCCAGGACGAAAGTGTCCTGCTGGTCGAACCAGTCGATGGCTTTCAGGAATGCCTCGGGATTCTCGTCGAGCTGCCGCCTGAATTGCGCCATGACGTCAGGAGCGGCGTCGTAAAAACCCAAACCATAGCGGTACCACGTGGCGTTGATCTCAAGGAAGTAGCCAGCAGAGTAGCGAGCCCAGTCTTTACCGGCGCGTTTGAACACGATCCACATGCAGTCCCGCAGGGGCGACTTGTCTTCGGAGAACCTCGTGTCACGGTAGATCCGCGAGATGGTCTTGTTCACCGCGGGCGCCACCTCGAACGACAGGTCGATCCCCAGCATGAAGTCTGCCAAGTCTGTCACGAGGTCGCGCAGCGGCTGTAGCAGGTATTGCTCGTATTCGGTGCGATGCGCTTCAAACCAGGCCTTGTCGTTGTGAGTTCGGATGCTCTTTAGGAACTGAAAGGCTTGGCGTGGGAAGCCGCGGAACCTCCGCTCATCCGGCACGACTGTCTCCTTTGCACGCGTCTTAGCCATCGTTCTTCTCACACTCCGTGACATTGTCCAATATCCTCTGCAGGTAGGCTTCGAACTGGTCCGCCTCGGTATCCGTGAACCCCCTGTACCAGATCTCCGTCATTTGCTCTGACAGGGCCACGTATTGCCTCTCCAGGGCTTTGTCTTTGGCTGTCCGGTCGATGATAATTTTGCGCCGGTCCTTGTCCGAGCGCCGGCGGCGCACGTACCCCATCGCTTCAAGCCGGTCGAGCATGCTGGTCAGCGTCGATTTGCCCAACCGCGTCCCCTTCACGAGTTGCTGGATAGACACTCCATCCTGCTGCCAGAGTGCAAACATGATTCGTCCCTGGGCGGGGTTGATCTCGATGCCTGAGCCTTTCAAGCGGCGGAAGAAGACCCTCTCGCCGACTTGGCGTATCTTGGCCATCAGAAATCCTGCCTGTCGTTGTTGGTTCATTGTCTTTTTCACAGGTGTTTATCGAACCAGTCTGCTAACAAGGTGGTATCATCTTCCCAGCCGTCCCAACCGTGGCCCTTGCCTGGCCTGGTTATCAATTGGCTGGGGACATTCTCCTCTTCAAGTGTCTTAATCATGCGTTGGCTCTGCTGCCAAGGAATAAGGGGATCTGCCTCTCCGTGGATGATAAGCGTTGGTGCGGCATTCTGCGTAACATGTGCCAGAGGTGAGTAGGTCTTGAGCAGGGACAGAATCTTCCGTTCATCTGTGATGACAATGGGAATTTGTTGATTGGGATCGAGCTCATAGAATAAGAAAGAGGGATCGATAGAACCATACTTGACTTTTTGGTAGGTCCGGGCATCCGTTCCTTTTCCGTCAAAGTCCAGCCAGTCGCTGGGTCCGAAGAAACTGCCTACAGCCTGTACACTGCTGGAGACA
>CAZGRF010000110.1:0-10052 GCA_964527825.1 uncultured Pirellulales bacterium | reverse complement strand
TCAGTTGAGCCTGCGCACTGCCAAGCCCAACACACACAAGAAGAAACACCATCATCGCCCTTTTCATGGGACCTCTCCTTACTCAAACATCACTCTCAATACACGTCGTTGAAAAACAGTTTTCCAAAACGCGCTTTTCTGAATCGATCTTCCGTACACAGAACCACATCAGAATGCGATCGCCCCAAAACCAATGGGATCGCAAGTTCCTTTCGCATGATTCTCCTCCTTCGAGCAGCAGACACGGTTACACGTTCGGCCGCGATCAGCAGACGCGTGGCCTCTCCACGCGGGTCCGCCAACCGCAGCGACTGATCTTCACCACGCAGGACTGAACCATTCCGCGAACGCGAAGGCCGGCGGTTCATATACAACCGCTGCAAGCCGAGGGTCGGCCTCCGGATTCGGCGCACGGACCACAACACTAGTATTATCGGCTTCAGATGGGGGCGACTCAACCTCATATCCGCAAGAAATATCCTCATTTTGTGCACAGGCCCGTCCCGCAAGGAGATATAGAGCAGGTCCCGATTATGGCGCCGCAGTCCGACTCCTCAAGAGACTCCTCTCGAAGGCATCGGATTCACGGGTTTCATCGCGCCGAGAAGCCCCCGGCAGGCCAAACCGGAGGGTCGCCGGAGTCGAGGAGATTGCCGCGGATCGGAAGGTCCGGCCGGTTGCCCGCCCTGAGCGCGGCTTCTGCATTGAAGGTCAGCCCACCGGGCTTGAGGGCTACTGTCCGCAGGTCAAACCTTCCCACCGCAGGTGCGGATAGGTCTCGCCTTCGCAGAGCATCCAGGTCTCCTCGAAGTCCCAATCGACGAAAGTGCTTTGCTGCTTCAGTTGGCCAGTCGTCACAGCGGCACCCGCGCCTCGGTCAGGCCCACCACCATCAGATGCGGACAAGTAGTAGCAACTGTAGATTCCAGCAAGCTCGGAGCTGCGGCCCACTAGTGCGCCGAAAGACCCGTCGTCGTCCGGACCGGAGACTCTGCCCGCGGCGTAGCAATTCGCGATGGCGCCCATGTAGTTGTAGCCGACCAGGCCGCCTACCTGCACACTTGCGTCGCCGGCCTCCACGCCGACGGCAGCATAGCAGTCTGAGATCACCCCAAGCCAACTGACGCCGATCAGGCCCCCGATGGTCCGGCAGTTGTTGCCGCCGGAGACCATTCCGGTGACGTAGCAGTTGACCACATAGCCGGCATTATCACCGGCCAGCCCGCCGGCGCGATGCGAGCCATCTGCCATGACGATCTGGACATCCTCAAGGCCCAGGTTGTATACGTAGGCATCACCTTCAACACGCCCGAACAGCCCCATACGACTCGCATCGTCACCCTGAAGGGTCAAGTGCCTGATCTGGTGACCGTGGCCGTCGAAAACTCCGCTGAAGGAGGGGATGGGGGGCGCCGTCCACGTGACGCCGGACAAGTCGATGTCGGCAACCAACCTGTACCAGGCCGACCGCCGGTATCGCCTCACGGCCCCGAGGTCTTCCGCGGTCGCAATCAGATAAGGGTCGAAGGAAGATCCGGCCCCCT
Organism: uncultured Pirellulales bacterium; assembly: GCA_964527825.1. GTDB lineage: Bacteria > Planctomycetota > Phycisphaerae > Sedimentisphaerales > Anaerobacaceae > JAFGLV01. The sequence continues at coordinate 8,508 of CAZGRF010000110.1, read as the reverse complement.
TGAGCACGCAGGACTCGCACGGATCGGACAGGGCTGCCAGCACAGGATATGAGCCTGCTTCCGGCACAACCCACAGATCGGCGGTACCATCCGATCGGTCGCCGACAAGGTCCCACCCTGCTCCCTGATAGGTTGCGACATCGCGCATCTGTGCCGTCGTCAGCCCGATGCCGGCAGCGCTCGTGGTTGCCCCACTCGCCTCGATGTCCCAGAAGCATTGGGCGATATGGACGTCCGAGGAACTATCGACGAGTGCTACGAAACCCCCGCGGCCCCACGGCGCACCGTTCCTGAGCACCCTGCCGACGGCGTGGCAATTCGTGATGGACGTCCCCGCGTGCACCCGCCCGGCGAAACCACCGAGAGTCCGAAAGCCGCACACGTCTCCGGCCGCATAGCAGTCGCGGACCGTTGTCGCGAGGCACGATCCAGCCAGACCACCGAGCGAGTAGCTTCCATCGCCACCGGTGACATTGGCAGTGGCGTAGCAATGGGTAATGTCCGCCCCGTAGCAGGAACCGAGGAGGCCGCCAAGATCGTGGGCCCCGGCCCCAGCAGTTACGCTGCCGGTCGCGCAGCAATTGGTGATCTCGCAGTTAGAGTCTGCGCGCCCGGCCAAAGCGCCGAGGGCCCAGCTTGCGTCCCCGCCGAGAATGCAGCCGGTGGTGTGGCTGTCCCTGACGACGCCGCCCACGGATGCACCCACGAGGCCACCGAGGTAGAAGCTGCCGCGCCCGCCGGAGACCTCGCCTGCGGCGGAGCAATTGCTTACGCCGCCACGATGCATGCCTACGAGGGCGCCAAGCATCAGGCTGTAGTCCCCGCCGATCACGACTGTGGCCGCACTGCAGTCCATGATGGTGCCTTCATTCACGCCTACCAAACCGCCGAGCCAACTGCTGCGCTCGCGTCCGCAGATGCGCCCGGTCACGCTGCAGTTGACAAGCCCGCCCTCATTGAATCCCGCCAGGCCGCCCGCGCGGTCCGCGCTCGTGATGCAGACATCTTCCAGGGCAAGATCATAGACCCGACCGGTGGAACCTACGGTGCCGAACAGGCCGAAATACTCCATGCCCGCACTGTCAATGGTCAGACGCCTGATCGTGTGACCATTGCCGTAGAAGCGGCCCGTATAAGCAACGTGCGGACCACGATAGGGGCTACCGCCGTAGGCAATCACGGCCCGTGTGAAGATCTGCCCACCCGGCAAGTTCGGGTCCAGGTCGATATCAGCCACAAGGATGAAGTACTTGTCGAGAAGATTCGGGTCGTCGCCGATCGAGACAAGCTGCTCGGCGGTCGCAATCTGATACGGAGCTACAGGCGCTCCCGTGCCTCCGGCGAATTCAACCGCCCAGGCCGCAGGAGCGAGCAGCAGGACGAACAGGGCCGACAAAGACAAGACCCTGACAACACCAAGCGTTTTCGGGTTCGGGTTGTTCCGAAGCGCATCGGACATGTCGTTGTCCTTCTCACAAGAGCAAGTCAACAAGATCGATCGTGCGTTCACCGATCCTCAAATATGTCGAGCCATGGGGCATAATTCAGCGACCAATCGGGCCACGTCACATCGTCGAAGAGGTATTGGAGTGCGCTGTCGCGATAGAAACCGCGATTGCCGGGACGGGGCCTGATATCGGCATAGCCAGGGACTTTTCGATAGAAGGCATAGCGGACCAGATTCTCGTTTTTCATGGCCGGGATTTGCAGTGCGCTGATATAGGCGGGTCGGTCTTCGGCGATGCGCTGGTAGGCGTGGACCAGTTCGTGGGCAAGGGCCACGAGCGGAGGAAACCGATCCCACCGCCTCACGCCGCCGAATGCCGACGAGGTATCGGGGTTCCAATAAACCGTGGCGGCATACTGGTCGAGGTAATTGACCCCGGCGGTCAACTCAATGCCCGGCGCGACCCACGTACTGGTGTCGCCATTGTAGATAAGAGGCCGACTTTCTATGGCGGCGAGAATGTTCTGGTATTCGGGACAGAGATAGACAATCGCCCGCAGTTGCCAGAATATGTCCTCCTTGCCACCAGACAGCCGCCACCCGGTTTGCTCTGTCTTACCGCCGGCCAAATCCGGGTCCGTTTCGGCATAGGCACACCAAGCGTCAATGCTGTCGAAGCCTTCGGCCCGGATCAGCATGTCGTTCGCATCGAAACGGCCAAGAGTCAGCATGGGAGCGCCATGGGCGTCCAGGATCGCACAGGGATCATCGAGGTCCAGGAACCGGCACGAGAAGACCACGCTATCGGCGTGCGTGCTGCCCCCCGGTCCCGTCGCAGAATCCGGCGTCGGTGCCCATCCCAAAGCGTGCGATCGGGAAACACCGAGAATGCAAACCAGACCGATCGCAAAACACCCTGCCGCCGGACCCATCTTGTGTCCCCGCTTGGAATTCTGTTTTCGGAAGGTCTGCCCACCTCTATGCCGCGGCGTCATCGTCACCTCCTTCGTCTGCGACCGCCCTTCAGCCGTAACAGCCTGCATCCCTGAATTCAGAAGCGGTCGACTCTGTCTGCTCTTATCTATTGTAACAATACCGCACGTTCGTTCAAGCATCGTCTCTTGCCGGACAGTGTCAGGCGCTGCGCGTGAGTCCGGCTTTGTGTCTTCGGAGGAACTGGACGAATACAGAAATCAAACGTACACACGGCGCCTGACACTATTCACCTCCGCCGCAAATTGACAGGCCATGCGCCGACCGCTACAATACGCCACGCTTTGAACGGGCCGGCCCGGAGACGCTCAGGCTCGTAGCTGTTGGCGTCGCGCCGGTCCGCATGGGCAACACGTTGCCCATCCTACCGCTCTGCTCTTGTGACAATGCGCATACTACTGACAAATGACGACGGGATCTTCGCCCCCGGCTTGGCGGCCCTTTACCGGCAGCTCCGCCCACTGGGCGAGGTCATGGTTGTGGCTCCGGTAGACAGCCAATCCGGCGCCAGCCACAGCGTGACGTTCTTCGAGCCGCTGGCCTGCAGCAAAGTGGAGATCGCGGGTCTTTTCACAGGATTTGGCGTGTACGGGTCTCCGGCCGATTGCGTCAAGCTGGCGTGCATGGAGCTACACAAGGAGCCTATCGGCCTAGTCGTGGCCGGCATCAACAACGGGGCCAACGTCGGGATCAACGTGTACTACTCCGGCACCGTGGCCGCCGCCATGGAGGCGGCCTTCCTGCGCATTCCGTCGGTAGCCGTGAGCCTTGCCGTTGGGTCCAACATGGACTTCGACGAAGCCGCCAGGCTGGGCGTCGGAATCCTCACCAAGCTAATGCCTCTTCACTGCGGGGACGTCGTCAACATCAACATCCCCCCACTGTCGTGCGGCGCGCCCAAAGGGGTGCGCGTGGTTCCCCAAGCTACCGGTGGCTTCCACGAGTACTACATCCCGAAGGAGAACCGCCAGAGCGCGGTGCTCTACCAACTGGCCGGCGGCGCCCACCGCCCGGAAAACGATCCAGCCGATACGACGGCCCTGGCCGAAGGTTTCATCACCGTCACGGCACTGCGGGCCGATATGACCGATCATGCCAAGACACAGGCACTCAGAATGCATCTAGACGGCGGCGTGCCCTAACGACTCGCGAGGAACACCATGACCGATGAGAACGCATCGCAGATTTGTATCGTCACCGTGGCCGGGGAAGACAAGGTCGGCATCGTCGCCAGGCTGGCCACGACGATGGCCCGGGCCAATATCAATATCATAGATATCAATCAGAAAATCCTCGAAAAGACCTTCGTGATGACGATGGCGGTCGATATCGCCAAATCCACGATCGATATGAACCAGATCAAGAAACGTCTGGACAGGGCAGCAAAAGGAATGGCTCTGAAGATCACGATCCAGGACGAGAACATCTTCAAGGCCATGCACAGGGTGTAACCATGCGGATATCCGTGGAAGAAGTCTTCGAAACCGTCCGAATGACGCTGGACCATCACTTCGATATCCGCACCGTCACGCTCGGCATCAACCTCAAAGACTGTATGGATCGTCGCACGGACGGCCTGATAAGACGGGTTCGGAGCCGGATCGTAGAAAAAGGACTGCTGCTCAATCGCTGTGCGGACCTCATCGAGCAGAAGTACGGCATCCCGATTACGAACCGGCGCATCGCGGTCACACCGGTGTCGATTCTGCTGGAGCCGTTGCCGCGGAGCAAAGCCACCGTGCTGAAGCTTGCCAAGGCCCTTGACGCTGCGGCGAGCGAGGCCGACATCGACTTTCTCGGCGGCTTCGGCGCTTTGGTCCACAAGGGAATGACGGTCGCGGAGGAGAATCTCATCGACGCCATCCCCGACGCGCTCTCAAAAACACAGAGAATCTGTGGGTTTTTGAACCTCGCTTCGACGCGGGCGGGCATCAATATGGATGCCGTCGTCAAAGTCGGCCACACGCTCAAGGACTTGGCAAATCGGTCCCACAACGGGATCGGTTGCGCCAAGATCGCTGTCTTTGCGAACGTCCCGGAAGACAACCCTTTCATGGCCGGGGCGCATCACGGAGTTGGCGAACCCGATTTCTCATTGAACATCGGTATTTCCGGCCCGGGCGTGGTTCGCAACGTCGTGGTCCAGAATCCTGACTGCGATCTGACCAGACTCTCGGAGGTCATCAAGAGAACGGCTTTTAAGATCACGCGGGCCGGAGAGCTGATCGGCCGGGAGATGGCCGATCTGATGAAAGTCGATTTCGGTATCGTCGACATCTCTCTAGCCCCGACAACGTTGGCCGGCGATTCGGTGGCCGAGATTATCGAGGCCATGGGCGTCGGTCGGATGGGAGCCCCGGGATCCACCGCGGCGCTGGCCTTGCTGATCGACGCCGTGAAGAAAGGCGGGGCCATGGCCTCCGGGAATGTGGGCGGGCTCTCCGGGACCTTCATCCCCGTCAGCGAGGACGAAGGCATGATTCGTGCCGTCAAGTCCGGCACGCTAAGCCTGGAGAAGCTCGAAGCCCTGACAAGCGTTTGTTCGGTCGGACTCGACATGTTCGCCGTGCCGGGCGATACGCCTGCCGAGGTGATTTCGTCCATCATAGCCGACGAGCTGGCCATCGGGGTAGTCAACTGCAAGACCACCAGCGTTCGCATTATCCCCGTGCCGGGCAAGAAAACGGGCGATATCGTGCATTTTGGCGGCCTGCTGGGGTCGGCGCCCGTGATGAAGGTGTCCCAGTACTCGTCGGCCAAATTCATCCACCGCCAAGGTCGTCTACCGTCGCCGCTTCTGGCTCTACGCAATTAGCCCGCCGGACGGACCGTATCGGCTGCTCTGGGGAACTGGGAGGGATAGAGCGGGATTTTACCGGAATTTGTTGACACATCCTGCGCGTATGGTATAGTAATGAAGGTAGGTCTGGTGTTTTCTCCGACGCAACCATCCGTCGTCGGGGGAAGAATAGGGAGACTGTCAATGACAAGGAGAGGGCTGACGCTCGTCGAGTTGTTGCTCGTCCTGGCGATAGTCGTGTCTCTCATCGCGATTTCTCTACCCGCGCTCGTGCGCGTTAGAAACCAAGCCCAGGGGGCGGTCTGCGTTCAGAATCTCAAGACGTTGTCGTTGGCTTGGCTGCTCTACAAAGATGACAACGACGACCACCTCGTGGGCGGATTTGTGGGTCAGAACGCATACGACTGGGTCAAGGCCCCTGTCGACACAATCAACGGTACCGAATCCCAGGAAAAGGAGGGTATTCGGTGCGGCGCGCTGTTCCGTTACACCGGAAGCATGATTGAGGCGTATCACTGCCCGGCGGACCAGAGGAAGCATGGTCCCGGAAAGGCGGCTTTTCGGAGCTACTCTATTGCCGGCGGGGCCAACGGGGAAGGTTGGCAGGAAACGTACGCTCAGGTTGAAAGATATTCGCAGATACTCCAACCTGCGTTGAAGTATGTCTTCGTGGAAGAGGCCGACCCCAGAGGAACCAACAAAGGGTCGTGGGTGTTGAACGCAAAGACAAAGACGTGGGTGGACCCCCTGGCGATCTGGCACAGTAGGGCCCGCAGCTCGCTAGGTTACGCCGACGGCCACGCGGAAACACGGTGCTGGCTCGATAGCAGCACGATCGAGATGTCCCAGAAGCAGGAGTTCTTTTTCCCCGTGCCGGCGGGCCAAGGTGATGATCTGCGTTTCATGCTGAGCGGTTTTCCCCGTAGGATATCCGAGACCTCGCCCGGCGCGGGTACCGGCTCGTTCGCCCCCTGACAGAATGTTCTGGAGGGTATCCGCTGCAGCGCTGCCCCGAGAGATGCACGCGCAGAATCCTGCATCGGAGATCCGCAATGTGACCGAGTGCGTCTGCCTATCCCTGCCGAGTGGCGTGTGCCTTGGACGATCGTGAGAGACTTCGGTTAGCCGGCGCTGCTTCCCGCCGTCAACTGACCCGCTACAGTGGCCGTGGCGGCTTTGACTTTCTCGGGATCGCCCAGGTAATAATGGGCCCGGGCCCGCAACTGGTCATCCAGCTCATAGACCAGAGGAATCCCCGTGGGGATGTTGAGTTGCGTGATCGCCTCATCGCTAACGCCGTCCAGAAACTTGACCAAGGCCCGCATGCTGTTGCCGTGCGCCGAGACAACGACCCTCCTGCCCTTCTTTACTGCCGGCGCGATCTCCTCATGCCAATAGGGCAACACGCGTTCGAGAGTCGTCTTGAGAGATTCCGTCGCGGGCAGCAGCTTCGCCGAAACGTCGGCATAGCGCCGGTCGTGGCAAGGGTGTCGGCTGTCGTTTTTCGAGAGCTCGCCGGGCGGCGTATCGTAGCCCCGTCGCCAGATCTGGACCTGCTCCAGGCCGTACTTCTCGGCTGTCTCTTTCTTGTTAAGACCTTGGAGGACGCCGTAGTGCCGCTCGTTCAGCCGCCAGGACCGGTGGACCGGAATCCACATAAGGTCCATCTCGTCCAGAATAATCCAGAGAGTGCGAATGGCCCGCTTCAGAACCGACGTAAATGCCAGATCGAAAGTATAGCCCTCGCGCTGGAGAGCGTCGGCGGCTTCATGAGCCTCACGGACCCCCTGTTCCGACAGATCGACGTCGGTCCATCCCGTGAATCGATTCTCCAAATTCCAGGTGCTTTGCCCGTGCCGAACCAAGACCAGTTTGACCATCAGATTGCTCCCTGTTCCGAGCCCCGACCTCCCGATTTCGGCAGAAGACCTTTCTCCTGCCCCCACGAATCACATCGAACGCGGATTGGAAGCGCATCGGTGTTGCGCCACCCCAGATTCCGGACACCGCCGCCCTACAGCTTCACCGGCTTGCAGAGATTCCTCTCGTTGGCAGCCACGCGGCCGCATACCTTGCACATGAACCGGCCGTCTTTGACGAGCTCCTTGTACTCCTTCGCGTTGCTAATCTGAAAACCAAGGTTGTTCAAGTAACAAAGGTGCTTGTCGTGTCCATCATGCGGCAACTCCACTTTGGCCATGATTATCTCCTTTCCATAGGTACGGACATCCCTGTTAGAACCAGTAAGCTGGTTCAATCCGTGCGTTGTCAACCGATTTCCCAAGACCCGGCTAGGTATCTACCTCTGAGGGTCCCACCTTGTTCGCCTTTTTGTCCCCGCCGGACCAGCCTGGGCCGGGCCCAGTGGCATGGAATCACAGCAGTTCTTCGTCCGAGGACAGATCACACCCTCGACCCGCGAATGCCGCCCCGCTATACTGCAACCTTTGCCAACTAAGTGACAGAACCCAGCAGAATCAATGGCAACTTACGGAGACACGCTATGGACTATCGTAGAATCATTCCCTGTCTGGATGTCAAGCACGGCCGGTTGGTCAAGGGCATCAATTTCATCAACCTCAAGGATGTGGGCGACCCGGCCGAGAATGCCGCGGCCTACAGCGAGGCGGGCGCCGACGAGTTGGTCTTTCTTGACATCACTGCCACCCTGGAAAACAGAAAGACCCTGCTCGACGCTGTCAAGCGAACGGTAGACCGCATCTCCGTGCCTCTGACCGTGGGTGGGGGCATCAACAGTTGCCGGGCTATCGAAGAACTGTTCGCCCTCGGCGTCTCCAAGGTCTCGATCAATACGGCGGCTGTGCGCAATCCGGATCTGGTGAAGGAGGCTGCCCAGCAGTTCGGCAGCGACAAGGTCACCATCGCCATCGACACGGCCAAGAACGCCGACCTGCCATCGGGTTTCGAGGTCATGGTCAGCGGCGGGACCACGGGCGCCGGCATCGACGCCGTCGAATGGGCCAAGCGTGTCGAGCAGTTGGGAGCCGGTGCCATCCTTCCCACCAGCATGGACACCGACGGTATGCAGACCGGCTACGATATTCCGATGACCCGGGCGATTGCCGACGCGGTTTCCCTGCCGGTGATCGCTTCCGGCGGCGCGGGGGCGCTGGAACACCTCTACGAAGCCATCGTCGATGGGCACGCGGACGCCGTTCTCGTCGCGTCGATTGCCCACTTCGGCACGTATAGCATCAGGGAAATGAAAGAGTATCTCGCCGGGCGAGACATCCCCGTCAACCTCTGA
>CAZGRF010000109.1:7994-10145 GCA_964527825.1 uncultured Pirellulales bacterium | reverse complement strand
TGCTGCAAATGCGATAGCTGCGTCTCGATCAATATCGGCGAGGACATCGACGTTATCGAGATCGACGGCGCCTCGAACAACCGCGTGGACGAGATTCGCGAGCTGCGAGAGAACGCCATCTACCGTCCGGCCCGGGCCCGCTACAAGATCTACATCATCGACGAAGTGCACATGCTCACGACGCAGGCGTTCAACGCCCTGCTCAAGACGCTGGAAGAGCCGCCGGAGCATGTGAAGTTCATCTTCGCCACGACCGAGCCGAACAAGGTCATCGCGACGATCCAGTCGCGCTGCCAGCGGTTCGATTTCGCCAATATCAGTCCCCGGCAGATTGCCGATCAGCTCAAGTCGATCCTCAAGAAGGAGAAGATCAAGTGTGAGGACGATCTGGTCCTGGCGCTGGCCAAGATGGCCAACGGCTCGATGCGCGACGGCCTGAGCCTCCTGGACCGGCTCATCAGCACGGGGCTCCAGCCGCTGACGCTGAACCTGCTGGAAGACTTCCTCGGCCGGCCCAACGCCGAGAAAGTCCAGCAGTTGATCGCGGGCATCGGCGACCGCGACGCCGCCGCGACACTGAACGCCACTGAGGCTCTCATCAACTCAGGGCTCGGCGAGGCGCAGATCGTGGACGCCCTGACCGAGCACATGCGCGATCTGCTCGTGATTGCCTCGGCCGGCGCCGACACGGACCTTCTGATTATGACGGCCGACCAAAAGGAAAGAGCGGTCGAGCTGGCGAAGAAGTTCGACGCCGCAGCGCTTATCTACGCAATCACGGCCCTGGAGAAGCTGCGGTGGGCCGTCAAGAACAGCGACACGCCGCGGGCCCTGCTCGATGCCTCGCTGCTGCGGTTCGCGTTGAGCGAGCACTTCATCAACGTAGAGGAGCTGATGGCCCGTTCGTCGGCCGCCGCACCGACACCGGTCAAAAAAAAACTCCCGGTAGAAAGTAGTGCCGTCACCGAGGCGCGGCCCCCCGCGACCGAACCGCCGGCGCGACCTGGCCCCCCGACTCCCGCTCGTACTGCACCGGCTGGTGGCAATGTGCTCGAATCGTGGCCGCAGATCATCAGCTCGATTGCCGGCCGGCTCGGCAACGGCACCGCCGGTTTGCTGAAAGGCGTAACCGCGAAGACATTTGATCACGACGTCCTGACGATCGAGTTTCCTGCCTCAAACAAGGTTCAGAAGGAAATGTGCGCGAGCAGCGCGCGGGCCGAACAGATTGCCGGAGTCGTGAGCGATCACCTGGGAAAGACCGTTCGCATCAGATTCGAGCTGGCTGCGGCATCTGCCGAGGAGACAGCCCGCAGCGCCAAGCCAGGGACACAAAGAAGATACGAAATCCTCAGCGACCCCGCCGTCAAGACCGTTCTCGTCGGCCTTGACGCGACCATCACCGGGATTGAGGATGACTGAAGGAATGGAACAGAGCATCGGTAGGAGTACGCCTCCTTCATGAGCAGCGTATACACCGAGACACTGAATCGACTGATTGAAGAATTCGGCAAGCTTCCCGGGATCGGGCCGAAGTCGGCCGAGCGCCTGGCGTTCTATGTCCTCAAGGCTGAGGGCGCCGACGCCATGAAACTGGCCGACGCGATACGAGACGTCAAGACCCGGATCAAGCGCTGTCAGGTCTGCTGCAACCTGTCGGAGCATGACGTCTGCCAGATCTGCTCCGACCCGGGGCGCGACAAGAGTGTCATCTGCGTGGTTGAGCAGCCCAAGGACGTCGTTAGCCTGGAAAAGACCGGCGCGTGCAAATGGCTCTACCACGTTCTGGGCGGGCACATTGCGCCGCTGGACGGCGTGGAGGCCCACGACCTGACCATCGGCAAGCTGGTCGCGCGCGTGCGCAGCGGTGACATCAAAGAGATCATTATGGCCACCAATCCCAACATCGAGGGAGACGGCACATCGTTGTACATCAGCTCGTTGCTGCGGCCGCTGGGAGTGCGCATCACCCGCCTGGCCCGCGGGCTGCCGACGGGTTCGACGATAGAGTACGCCAGCGGCAGAATACTGACCGACGCCATCCTCGGCCGGCAGGAGCTGGAATAGCCCCTGTCGGACGAGCGATCCTTCGCGGGCGACGCCTGGGTATTGACGAAAGCTACGGCGAGGATATCATAGGTCACCGTACAA
>CAZGRF010000109.1:0-7984 GCA_964527825.1 uncultured Pirellulales bacterium | reverse complement strand
TGATGAGCTATGATAGGCTATTCCGATAACGCAAGATCAACGTTTGGAGTGCGCCAAGGTGCATAGATGAAGCTGGAAATGACAGGACAGATGCGGATGGAGCAGCGGATGAAGCTCGCTCCGCACATGATCCAGTCGATGGAGATTCTCCAGCTTCCGATCCTCGCACTGCAGGAACGCATCGAACAGGAGCTCAATAACAACCCCGTCCTGGAGTTGGAGGAGCCGTCCGCTCCCGATGAGATGGAGCCGCTGTCGGAACCACCCGAGGACGACGAGATCAATGAGAAGGATCTTGTCCTCGACACGGACACCAACAACGCAGATGATTTCGAGCGGCTCGAGAACCTCGAAGATGACTTCAAGGAATCCATCAATCAGTCGGGCCCGTACCGCGTTCGCGGCGACGCAGAAGAGAGAGACCGCAAGCTCGAAGCACTTAATAACACGGCGGCTCCGCCGCAGTCGCTGCATGACTATCTGAGCGATCAATGGCGGCTGGTGGACGCCGACGACCCCGTCAAGAAAGCGGGCGGTGCCATTATCGACTACATCGACGAGCGGGGCTATCTGAGCGTCCGGCTCGAACAGTTGCACAACAAGGACCGAGACGATTTCGCACCGGAGCACCTCGTCGAAGCCCTGCGTCTCGTACAGCAGTTGGAGCCGCCGGGCGTGGGGGCGCGCGATCTGAGAGAATGTCTGCTGATCCAGATCGCTCAGAGCACCGAAGACATGAGCTTTGAGTACCGGCTCGTGGCGGACCACATGAACGCCCTGTTGGAAAACCGCCTGCCCGAGATCGCCAAGAGGATGGAATGCAGCATCGAACGTATCAAGCAGGCGATCGAACGGATGAGCAAGCTGGACACCTCGCCGGGCCTTCAGGTCGGACGCAGCGAGAACATCCCGATCACCCCGGATGTGATCGTCGATTCGCCTAACGGCTCCGAGGCGTTCTCGGTGCGCCTGGCTGAATCCGGTTTGCCAACCCTGCGGCTGAGCCGCTACTACACCCAGATGGCCCAGGATGAACGCATCAACGACAAGGCGCGGAAGTTCCTGGCCGGCAACGTCCGCTCGGCCCAGTGGATTATCGAGGCCATCGAGCAGCGCAAGAACACCCTGCTGAAGGTCGCGCGGGCCATTGTGAGACATCAGCAGGGTTTCTTTGAGAAAGGCCCGCTTTACCTGCGTCCACTACCGATGTCGAAGATCGCCGGCGAGGTGGGTGTGCATCTGGCCACCGTTTCCCGAGCTGTGTCCGGCAAGTACCTGCAATGCGCCTGGGGCGTCCTGCCGTTGCGCAAGTTCTTCAGCGGCGGCACCGAAGACGTCAACGGGGAAGCTCACAGTTGGGAGGCCATCCGCGTCAAACTCCAGCAGATTATCGACGAAGAAGACAAGACCAAGCCGCTCAACGACGATCATATCCGCGCGAAGCTGGCCGAGGCGGGAGTGAACCACCTCGCCAGGCGGACGGTCGCGAAGTACCGCAAACTAATGAACATCCCTACGGCCCGTTTCCGCAAGCGATACTGACTGGATCACCTTTGCGTTTTCGAGGGCAGCGCCCCGTTGGCACGCCAAACGGTAGCCATTTCGATGCCGCCCCGGGGGACTACGCCGGGACGCAGGGCTTTGAACTTGACCGCCGGACACGGGTCTGTTAGTTTGCGCCGGCTGTCTCGGGCCGTGGGCCCTCCGCTTCTTCGTGCGTGACGTAGTCGCCGAGGCGGGATCAAGCCAGAACTATCGATCGGAGAGATTAGCCGGCATGAAGGCCTTTGGACGTGTGTTCGGATACATCTGGCCGCAATGGCCGCGTGTGGTCGCCGTCGTGCTCAGCGCGATGGCCATCGCCGTGCTTCTGTCCGCCAGCTTCATGACACTCATCCCCCTGTTGACGGTTATGATGGGCAGCGAGGGTCTTCCCGGCTGGCTCGATCGAAAGGTGTGCGAGCACTGCTACGGGTTGGAGTTCCACGTCCCGAAAGCGGCGGAATTGGAGGATGGGGCAGGCCCGTCTCTGCGCACGCACCTGTGGGTCATCAACGTTGACAAAGACAGTCTAGCCGAGAAGGCGGGCATCCGCACCCGGGACCGGATCGCTGATGTCAACAACATCGGGGTTGCACAGCCGAACGGGGAGATATCCTACACGCGCCTGCTGGAAGCATTGGCCTTCGCCAGAGGCGAGACGTTGAGTGTGGAATTGAAGCGCCCCCAGAGCGGCGGTTACGTGGATAGAACCGTGGAATTGGCAACACCATACAAGCGGGCCTATATCGACAGCCTGGATTGGACGGCTCTGAAACGTGCGAAATACGCAGGCTACGTTGTCGCCCTCCGCGCCGGGCAGTGGGTGGTCGGCTTCTTGCCTCGCGAACAGACTCCCAGAAACCAGATCGTAGCGGTCATCGCCATCATGATTGCCGTGGTGGTGCTTACGGTTATCCGATGCATCGCCAAGTTCTACCAGGGCTATCTCGGCCAGAAAATCGTCCAGGTCGCCATCAATAATATGCGGCAGGATGTGTTCGTGCACCTGACGCACATGCCGATCGGCGCATTTGTCGCCGAACGTCCCAGCGACACCATCAGCCGAATCGTGCGCGATACCGGCACGATGGGAATGGCCATCCAGGTCATGTTGGGCAGAGCCCTGCGCGAGCCGATGAACGCCCTCTTCATGTTGGCGTTCTCTATGGCGATCAACTGGCAGTTGACGCTGGTGTTCCTGTGCGGCGCGCCTTTTGTCTTGGCGCTGCTGGCGGCGTTCGGCTCCAAGATGAAGAAGGCGACGCGAGGCTCCCTGGTCGCCAGTTCGCAGATGCTGGCCAAGCTACAGGAGGTCGTGAGGGGGCTGCGCGTGGTGAAGGTCTACAACCGGCAGCAACACGAGCAGAAAGCGTTCGCGAACATCAATCGCCAGTTGCTCAAGCAGTTGTTGCGTATCTCGAAGGTGGACGCGGCGTCCCACCCTGTGCTCGAGGTGCTGGGGATTTTGGCGGGAGCGGCTGCCATCATCATCGGCATGGTCTGGGTCACGGGCCACAATTTGCAGGCGCCGGACTTCTTGACCCTGCTGGTGCTCCTGGGCGCGTCGGCCGAGGCCGTGCGCAAAACCAGTGACATCTGGAACAAGATCCAGCAGGCCAATGCCGCGGCTGAGAGAGTCTTCGACGTCATGGACCAACCAACCGAGGTGGAGAAGCTGGGTGCCCTCGCGCTGCCCGCGGCCAAAGGCAATGTTGAGTTTCGTGACGTCGTTTTCAGTTACCCTCGGACCGAGCGACCGACCCTAAATCACGTCAACCTGAGCGTCACCGCCGGCCGCAACATCGCCATCGTCGGTCCCAACGGATCGGGCAAAACAACGCTGGCCAACCTGTTGCCGCGGTTTTACGACCCGGACTCCGGCCAGATTCTCATAGATGGCCACGACATTCGCGAGGTAACACTTGAGAGCCTCCGCGACCAGATCGGCATGGTGACGCAGGAAGTGATTACGTTCAACGACACGATTACGGCCAACATCGCCTATGGACGGCACAACGCCACGCAAGAGGCTATCGTGGCGGCAGCCAAGCGAGCGTTTGCGCACGAGTTCGTCAGCCGGTTGCCCAAGGGCTATGACACCATCATCGGCGAGCTCGGCGTCGGGCTGAGTGGCGGTCAGCTCCAGCGCATTGTCATCGCCCGCGCCATCCTGAAGAATCCAGCCATTCTGATCTTCGACGAAGCCACGAGCCAGGTAGACGCTGATAGCGAGGCCAAAATCCACAAGGCCATTGAGGAGATTATGCGAGATCGAACCACGTTCATCATCGCGCACCGATTCAGCACGGTGGTGGCCGCCGATATGATTGTCGTGATGGATGGCGGACGGATCATCGCCCAGGGTCAGCACGAGCAGCTCATGCAGAGCTGCCGTCTTTACCAAGGGCTATACGAAACGCAGTTGGTCAAGGCATAGGCGATGTCGGCGCGGGCCTACTCGTGCCGATTCAAACCGGGTGATACGATGCTCTGTACCGGGTAGTTGTCGCAACTATCAACATGGCATAGGGTGTTTTGGGGATGTACGCGATGTCGCGGCTTGAGAGAGAGAAGAAAGCACACGATCTTTTTACGAAGTACGAGGGCAATCCCATCTTGTCGGCGGACGATTGGCCCTATCCGGCCAACGCTGTCTTCAATCCCGCCGCAGCCAAGCTCAACAACGAGACCCTGCTTCTGGTCCGCGTTGAGGACATGCGCGGGTTTTCTCATCTGACGGTGGCGCGCAGCGCCAACGGATTCACCGATTGGCACATCGATCCCGAACCGACCCTCGTGGCCGACTCGCACTCGCGCGAGGAGCGTTGGGGCCTGGAGGATCCGCGTGTTGTCTGGCTCGAAGAGCAGAAGCAGTTTGCCGTCACGTACGTGTCCTTCAGCGAGGGCGGACCGGTGGTCTCCCTGGCGATTACCAAGAACTTCCGGACCTTCGCGCGCTTGGGCGGTCTGCTGCCGCCGGAAGACAAAGACGCCTGCCTGTTTCCCCGCCGCTTCGACGGGCGCTTCGCCTTGATTCACCGCCCCATTGTCCGCGGCGAGGCCCATATCTGGTTGAGCTTCTCCCCCGACCTGAAACACTGGGGCGACCACCAGTTGCTCATACCGACGCGTGCGGGCTACTGGGATTGCCACCGCGTCGGCCTAGCTTGCCAGCCGATTGAAACCTCCGAAGGCTGGCTTGTCTTCTACCACGGCGTCCGCCAGACCACCGCTGGCCAGATCTATCGCACCGGCTTGGCCCTCCTCGACCTCAACAAGCCCTGGAAGCTGCTGCGCCGCAGCGATGAATGGGTATTAGGACCGCAAGCGTACTACGAACGCGTTGGCGATGTGGGGGATGTCGTGTTCCCTACGGGCGCTATCGTCTACCGGGAAACGGATGAGTTGCACATCTACTACGGAGCGGCCGATTGCACGATCGCGGCGGCAACCGCCAAGCTCAGCGAGATACTCGACTACATCCTTTCCAGCCCGAAGGTTGACGATTAGGTATCTGCCCCACTGCCTCAGCAGCCCGGTCTCGAGCTTCCGACGAAGAGCTTGAAGGAGTCACCCAGCAGTTCTCGCAACGGCTGGGTGGCACGACAGGCTCGATATCACCAGCGCCTTTCTGACTGCTCTCGCCGTCCACCGCGGCCTTCGGCCTGACCTCGGGCTCGCGCAATGATCGCGCATCCCATCGTGTGCATCTTATCCATTTTGATACACTGCTTCTCTTCTCCTTCCTGCGAGATGCGCACACAAGAGCTTTGCCTTCTCCATTTTCCCAGCCCGGCCTGCTATGGGAAGTGCGACCGAACATGCATCGCCAGGCACCACGCTCGACCCACTTCTTGACAGGTCACGGTGTCCATGGGCTGACATAGACGCACCTCCGATACCTCGTGTTGTGAACGCACGCCAAGCAGGACAAGAAAGTAAAGAGAGAGAAGATGAAGACGTTCGGGCTTCAAGCCGAACGTGCTATCCAAACGTCACTATCACCCTATGGCAGCCATACATCCAAAGCCCCATACTGTCCATATTAACACGGGAGGCCGCCAAAAAGCCAGATTCCGATAAAAGAATCTGGCTTCGGAGGAGGGTGATGAAAAGCTATTCGTTAACCGTCCGAAACGCTTTGGTTATTCTAATAATCAACCCATATGAATAATCGTTGTTGGGGGCTTGAATTCTTTAGCAAAAAACCGAGACTAATAGAAAAATACATATTTCTCCGGCGGAATCAAGGATTAAATCGTGAAATCGCTATTTTTTTGCGTTCGCCTCTGTGAATGGTCCCATTTGCGACCCTCAATACACTGATTTTGCGCTTGTCACCACAATGCTGTTCTGCTATTCTCACGGAAAACCTGTTACTTGTTCCTGGACAACAACGGATGAATGGTCGCATCACTATTGCAGACCTGTTGGACGCTAAGCGCGAGCAGCGTACCATCGTGGCGGTCAGTTGCTATGATTATACCACGGCACGGTTGGTCTCTCAGGCCGGCGTAGACGTGATCCTCGTAGGAGACTCAGCAGCGCAATTGGTGCTCGGCTTCGACTCGACGCTGCCGGCAAGCATGGATCTGATGGTCGCCCTTACAGCGGCTGTGCGACGGGGCGCTCCCAACGTCTGTCTTGTAGCAGACATGCCTTTCCTATCTTACCACGTTAGCCTGGCCGAAGCGATTCGGAACGCAGGACGGTTCTTGATAGAAGCCGGGGCACAGATGGTGAAGATTGAGGCCACGGCCGCCCAGCTAGATACCATAAGAGCCGTGGCCGACGCCGGCATTGCGGTTATGGCGCATATCGGTATCCGCCCCCAGAGAATCAGCACGGTGGGCCGGTTCCGAGCGGAGGCCACCACGGCCGAGATGGCGATGGGCCTGATCGGTCTGGCCGAGCAGATGGTCAGCGCCGGGGCCAGCACACTACTTCTCGAAGGAACCGCGGCGGAAGCCGCTCAGAGGATAACCCAGCGGATCAATGTTCCCGTGATCAGTTGCGGCTCTGGTCCGGGCTGCGACGGCCAGATCCTCGTCGCACCCGATATCCTGGGGCTTCTCGAAGCCAAGTCACCCAAATTCGCCAAGGCGTATGCAGACCTGGGCGCCCGTTCGGTGGAAGCGTTTCGTAGATACGCGGATGAGGTGAGAAGCCGCGAATTCCCCGACGCAGAACACAGCTATCATATGAAAACGGGCGAGATACAGCGACTTGAAGAACTGCTTGACGCCAGGAATCGGCGCAGCCAATGAGCTTAGAAGTCAGCCGCCCCGACTCACCGCCGGGGCGGCTTTTCATTCATCCCTGTTGCCTGTTTCTATCCACCACGCCGAGCACCGACTTTCTCTGTCACGTCCGGATCGTGACAGATTAGTCGCCCGCCGCAGGCGCCACGCTGGCTTGCGACGTCCCACCGTACGCACCCATGTTGATCCGCTCGTTCACAACGGGGCCTGTGGGAAGCGTCACAGGCTCGTCCAGCAGCGATGAGGTTGGATCGCCCGCGTCAATGCAAGGGCTGGTAACCGCGTCTGAAGTCCAGGAACTGCTGCCGCTGTCCCAGCGCCACCCCTGGCTCTTGAGATGGTAGTCTCCCGCCAGCCAGACAGTATCGGCCCACTGACCCGCCTCCACGAACTCGGGGTCAACCTCGATGTTGCCTTCGCCCAACCAGCCGCCTTGAATATCAGAGTACGTTGCGACGACGCGGCTGCTGCTGATCTGCGTGCCGGTGCTTCCAAGGTTGTTGAAGTATACAATGCAGTTCTTCAGAGTCGCGCGTATGCTGGTTATGCCTTCCTCCAGATTCGCCACAACAGTGCAGTTCTCAAGGGTGGGCTGGCCACTGGCGAGACCGGCCCGGCGGTTTCCAGCAATGATGCAGTTGCTGAGCACGGGCGCGTTGGTCGAAACGGAACGACCGCCGCCGCTGGTTCGCATCTCGACTCCGTCGCCACCGTTTGCTGTGATGGAACACTGGATCAATGCCGGCTTGCTCAGGTTGAGGCATCTGACGCCTGAGTTCCGGTTGCCTTCAATCCTGCAGCGTCTAATGGTCGGCGAGGCGCCACTACAGAAGATGCCCCTATTGCCGCCGGTGATGGTCAGCCCGTCGAGAATGCTGTCGGGCCCCTCGCCATCGACGAAGCCTACGATTTGACCGGTGGTCTGGAGCACCGTTGCGGCGACAACCGCCGGGTCGTTCGGGTCCGTTGAGCGAACGGTGACTGCGTTGCCCGCAAAGTCGATTTTCTCGTCATAGACACCTTCCGGAAGCACGATCAGGCCACCGGTGCGGGCGTCGGCGATCGCATGCTGCAGATAGTCGTAGCGATCCCCTGTCGCAAGGTTCTCGAAAGCACCGTCCAAGACGGAATAGCCGAGAACCGTGCGGGCCCCACGGACAGGTCCGTAAAGAGTGCTCAGA
>CAZGRF010000108.1:0-10148 GCA_964527825.1 uncultured Pirellulales bacterium | reverse complement strand
CAGCAGCGCGGAGACCATCACTGAGCCGATGCGGTGACATTCGTTGATGAGGTTCTCCGTGTCCTCATACAAGGTGCCGGTCTGTCGGAAGTCCTCCTGGAGGATGTGCTGGACGGCGTAGCGCTCGTCCAAATGCAGTTCGAGCCGACTCAGCATGGTTTGCATCAACTTGAAGCGCGAAAGCGAGAAATTCTGGTACAACGTGTCATAGATCGCACTCGGTTCGGCGCCGAGATCGATCAAATCCGCACTGCGGCGGTAGGTCCGGCTGTCCGTATTGTTGAACTGGAACCAGCCGGTGTCGGTGGCAATCGCCACGAATAGGCTCTCGGCCATCCGCCGGGTGATCGGCCAACCCGCGAATGCGAGGAAATCATAGAGGATCAGCCCGGTCGCGGACGCCGTCGCATCGACGACCTCTACCTGGCCAACGCCGTCCGAGGTCGCGTGGTGGTCGATCACGAGAATCGGCACGCTCGTTCGTCTGAGATAGGTCTCGATGTGCGGCAACTGGTTGTAACTGTTTGCGTCCAAGACGATAATCAGGTCGAACGTGCCGAGTGCCCCGCTCGTCAGGGCTTCGACCTGCGCGTCCTCTCCCAGCACAGGTGGCTTCTCATCGAACAGGAAGACATACCATTGCGGAATCGGCGAGAGAAACAAGGGCTGGGCGGTCTTGCCCAAGGCGCGCACGGCCTCGGCCATCGCGGCCACGCATCCGCAAGCATCGCCGTCGGGCCTGGTGTGGGTCGTAATCAGAACGTTGTGCGCGTTCTCGATCAGCTTGACCGCCTGCTGGAAACCTTCATCATCTCTATTTGCCATAGATACCTTTCAAACCGCCGGAAACGGGAAACACCCAGAATCGGAACCAGCCCTCTCCCGAGAGATCACCGTCAGAGTATAGAGTCTCAAGTTTGAAGTTTCAAGTGTCAAGCAGGGTGTCCTGGTGCAACTTATTGTGCGTAAGTTGTGGCTGGCGGGGCTCTCATCGGTCTGGTCTTGAGAATTCTTCCAGGACGCCCCTGGCCTGCCGGCAGTCCTTCTCGATCTGTGTGGCAAGCTGTTCGGGACCGGCAAACTTGTGCTGCTGGCGCAGGTGACGCACAAAATCCATCGCCATCTGCCGGCCGGCCATGTCACCCTGCGGAGCCACGAGCAAATGCGCCTCGATCAGAAGCGGGTGCTTGTCCGCGAAGGTCCGGGCCTGGCCGATGCTGAACACCGCCGGGATACGCTCGGTCCTCTCGAGGAGTTCCGTCCGACTGCCCGCGATTTCGACGAATCCGGCATACACGCCCTCGGCGGGGATGATCTGATCGGGCTTGGCCATGTTCAACGTGGGAAAGCCCAGCTTCCTGCCCCGTCCCCAGCCCGAGACAATCGGGCCGACAAGGCGGTACGGACGCGCCAGCGCCACGGCGGCGTCGGAAACGTGCCCGCTTTCGAGCATGTAGCGGATCATCGTGCTGGAGACCCGAACCGTCTCGCCCGTGGGCAGTTCCATCAGCCGGGCCGGAACGACCACGACATCGAACCCTTTACGCACGCCGAATTCGCGCAGGGTCTCGATATCACCGGTCCGGCCGGCACCGAAATGAAAATCGTCACCCTCGACAATGACGCGTGGTGCAATGCCGGCCGCCAGAAACTCATCAACGAACTCGTCCGCGGACAGGCTCAGCAGTTCTTTGCTGTCTTCGAGCACGATGACGAAGTCGTCAGTGAATTCCTGCAACAGGCGAAGCTTCAGAGGCAAGGGTGTCAGCGCTGCGGGTGCCTTGTCCGGATGCAAGATTGCCATCGGGTGCGGCTCGAAGGTCATCACAACCGCGTCAGTCTGGTCTTGGCGGGCCACGCGCAGCGCTTCGCGGAAAATCGCCCGATGGCCGACATGGACACCGTCGAAGTTGCCGATCGTCAGCACACAACCCTTTTGCACCTGCCCGAATTCCGAGCGTGTTTTGAGAACCTTCATCAACGATAGCCTTCCGTGCGAGCATCGCCATTGTCGCGTGCGCCGGACATGGCACGGCGATCCGCGGGCATTTCTCAGGCCCTAGAGCTAAGGGGAGAGTCTATACCGCCTCCGCGCAGACGCAATACCTTTTCGGGACAATACGTGGTGAGAAGCGTGGAGGCCTAGTCTTCTTGCGGCTTGTCGGGTGGAGCCAGCGGCTGATCGGGCGGAGTGCAATCGGGGTAGAAGACCCGCATCTCCTCACGGGTGAACTGCGCCTTGGCCGAGTCTCCCGCTCTCTCGTAGCACAGGAGCAGCATAGTCAGGGCCGATTTGTGGTATGAGAAGCCATCCTGTTGGAGGCGTTCTCCCTCGTCGGGTCCCAGCATGCGTATTTGCTCCAGGTACGGAATCGCCTCCTCGTAGCGGCCGCCCTCGACGTGCAACATCGCCAGTCCGTAGTGCGCCGGTCGGTTGGTCGAGTCGGCTTCCGCTGCCTTCTGATAGGCCGCGGAGGCCAGATCGAGGTCGCCCTCGGCCTTGTGTATGTGGCCTAATTGGCACCAAGCCCGGCTGTTGTTGCCGTCGATCAGCAGGGCCTTGCTGCATTGACGCTTGGATTCCTCAAAGAGGCCGAAGGCCGAATAGGCCTCAGCTCGGCTGAGAATCTGCGTGACCATCAGAGGCCGGATGAGGAACAGAGCCAGCACGACCAGAATGACGCTGCAAGAGCCTCTGGCCACCGACTCCTTGTACTCCGCTCCTGAGCGGCGCCTCTTGGGATAGATGATCTGTCCGCCCTGCATATTGCACCTGTCAACCAACGATGACGAAGTAGATGCCGAGAACCATGAGGACGTTGCCGGACAGCAATTGGATTCGCTGTTCGAGCGAGCACATGCGGGTCCTGAGCCTCCGGATCAGGTCCGGTTTGAGCAGACTGGTCAGCAGTCCCGCCGCCAAGGCGGGGAAGCTCTGTCCCAGTGCGAAACTGGCGAACACCGCCAGCGAATAGGACCAGGACATGTGCTTGGCTACCACGACTCCGGTCAGAACAAGCAGGCCAGCCCCGCAACAGGGGCACGCCGGCATCACCAGCAGCCCAAAGAGGCCTCCGAACAAGAACGCGCCCGCAAAGCTCGCTGTGCCCAGTCCGCCGGCGATGCGTCGGCATCCCTTAGGCAGAAAACGTACGCTGATAACCCCTGACACCAGCAACCCGGTAGCGAACAAAACGCCGCCCAAGAGCCAGAAAACGTACTTGTTGATCTGCACGACCCTGTGGATGACGCCGCCCGTGAAGGCGGTGATCGTCCCCAGCAGAACGTAGGTGATGACCAGCCCAAGCGTGAAGAGAGCCGTCAGGAGCAGACCCCGTCGTTTCGATGATCCTGAGCCGGCTACATAGCCGATCACCACCGGTAGGCGAAGCACCGTGCACGAGCTCAAGGACGTTACGGCCCCGATCAAGAACACGATGAGCAGCACCGGTGGAGATTCGCTGAATAGCCTCTCGATAGTCGGGAGCACCATGCACCTCTTTCCATGCTGCCGCCTCTGTACCGCTGTCGCGATCGTCTACTTCGAGCAGCATGCATACAGGCCACCCCAGCCACATCCAAAATGTACGAAACAAAGACCCGCCCGAAAAATATGCAACTTAGTTGCATTTTTCCGCGCACCTGTATATGATGGGCTTCGTAGACACCGAAAACACGACCCAAACACTTGGCTTAGATTGGGAACTATCCGGCTTATGCCAAACAGAATCTCAGCAATCGCTTCCGAACTACGGAATCACGCCCCATTTACACTGTTTGGGGCGGCTACCGGGATAGCCTGTATGCTCCTGTTCAAGAACGCCGGGGCCAAAGTCAATTACGGGCTTTTCTTGGTATTTCACCCCACCCACGTGATTCTCTCGGCTGTCGTAACCGCCTCTTTGTTCAGACTTTATGAGAAGAAGGCCGGTCTTCTGAAGATACTGATTATCGGCTATTTGGGCTCGATCGGCGTCGCAACGCTGAGCGATTGCGTTCTTCCCTTCTTCGGCGAGAGCCTCCTGGGGGTCGCGATACCCGTTCACGGGGACACGCACCGCAGCGAAGAGGCAGGCAATCACAGCCACGAGGATGCCGCGCACAATGCGTCCGAGCCCGGATCGGACCACGAAGCGGAAGGCAGCATCTGGTCCCGGATTCATCTGGGCTTCATCGACGATTGGTATGCCGTCAACCCCGCCGCCATTCTGGGCATTGTCATCGCGTGGTTCTACCCTCGGACGAGGTTCCCCCATGCCGGTCACGTCCTGGTCAGCACCTGGGCCTCCTCGTTCCATGTGTTGATGAACACCCACCGGGAACTGACACCGACGATGCTCATCGGAGTCTTCGTGATCTTGTTCATCGCAGTCTGGCTGCCCTGCTGCGTCAGCGATATCGTCTTCCCACTGCTGTTCGTGAAATCCGCGCCGCTGTGCCTGCACCACAACCACAAGACGGAGCCTCATTCATGAAATCGCATCCGGACGACAAGGCCCGGCAAATGCTCACGGCAACCGGACTGTATTGCACGGAGGCCCGGGTTGCCATACTGAAGGTGCTTCTGCAGGCGCCGCGGCCGATGCGCCAAGATCAGATCGCCCAACGACTGGTCCACAAGGCAATGAACAAAGTCACGATCTACCGAACTCTCGAGTCATTGGTGAAGGTCGGGCTGGTCCACCGCGCTTTCATCCAGGAGCGGGCCTGGCACTTCGAGTTGGCTGACCGGTGTAGCGAAACGCAATGTCATCCACATTTTACGTGCTCGAATTGCGGCACCACGCATTGTCTAACGGAATTCTCCGTACCGATGGCGCCAAGCCCCTACAAGGGCTTCGTTATTCACCATCAGCAGGTGCGACTTGAAGGACTGTGCCCGGCCTGTCATGAGACGCCGGGATAGTGTGCACAGCCAGAGCCCAGGAAGACCCCCTGTTCCCAGACAGTCGAAACGAGCAAGCAATGGAGTCCTTTCACGTGAGCCGGAGCATACGCAGCACTGTCCTGTTTGCAGCGACAGTCTGCTTTCTGGCCATGGCCCTGGACGTGGTGTTGTACGTGCATCTGGCCGACGTTGAAGACTTGGCCAGGCACGATGCCGGCCATTGTCCCCTGTGCCAGCAACTGCTCGTCTCCAGGAAGGACTACACGGCTGAGATCGGGGTGACAGAGGTCGAGATCGATCACATCGGACGACTCCTTACCACCTGCCTGGATGACCTTTGCCCCCAAACCACTTCACTGTCGTTCCATGCCCGCGCTCCCCCGGTGTAGTAAGAGGGCTCGTCCAACATCGTAGACCGAGCGCCCGCTTGGAGTACAAACGCATGATGTGCAGATAGCGTGGCGCCGGATACGTGGCAGACCTCCATCATATGTGGGAGCGGGTGATTCTGCCCGCTGTCAATCGGCAGGAGCAACTGATGATACGAAAAGGCATCTTTGCGTTGTTGGGACTGCTGTCTTGTGAGGCAGTCTTCTTACTCTGGCCGAGCGCGATAAGGGCCGAGTGTCCCGTCGCGCACACACACATCGGCGTCAACCCCACATGGCGTCCCGCTGACTGGAGTCAGCCGGGCGCGGGGGCCAGCGACCCGGATCCGACCGACAACAATCAACTCTGGTTCTTCTCGCTGCCTCCCATCCACGCCTGTGCCACCCCCGGCTGGCCTGACTGGGCGCAGAGCAACGGCAGCACGTTCCTCGTGCTGACGCCGCTTCTGGAGGGTGAAACATACATCTCCAAACCAGGTGATCCTAACAAGGTGCTTCATACGTGCAGTTTCACCTACACCAAGGCCGGCGGCTACGCCGATCCCAATGGGTTGCAGCACCTTGACGGATGGCACTCCGCTCACGGTCCCCAAAACGCGTGGAACCTTGAGAGCATCGATGCAAACACCGTGCCCCTCTGGGACATCTACATCCAGCGCGAGGCCGTCAGTCCTAATCTCGAGGAAGATGACTTCTTCACGCTCCTGCCGGACGACACGCCGGTGCTGGAGAGCGATGGCGACGTCTACGCACTGGAGAAACGGTGGCTGACCGACAAGAACACCTGGGGGCTGCACGAGCACATGGGCTTCTGCTTCTGGCTCGACGCAAGCGATGAAGAGGTCTACGTCGTAATCTCGGCCCACGACACCGGCGGGCTTTATCAGCGCTCGGCCAACACCACCATCGCTTTCGCCAAGACCGTGATCCAGCCGATCACGGGAGACATCAACGGCGATGGAGTAGTCGATTATGACGATCTGGAGATTCTCGTCGAGCACTGGGGCCAGTCCGGCATCTACCACGGCGACGAGCACCAGCCGGGCGATCACGACCACAATCACTAAGGCCAGACCTGCGAACCAGAGGATCAATCATGGGAATGGAATCGTCTCAAACGGGATCGTTATGGCTTTGTCCCCTGAACTCCCAGGCGCGTCGCGGCTTCACGCTCATTGAGCTGCTGGTGGTCATCGCGATCATCGCGCTGCTGATGGGTATCCTGCTCCCCTCGCTGAACCGCGCTCGAGAGCAGGCGCGAAAGATCGCCTGCCTGAGCAACGGGCGGCAGATGGGAATCGCGCTGCAAACGTACCTGATCGACTCTGAGTATCGGCTTCCACCCAGTTCGTGTCGCTGTAAGGACCCGAACGACCACTGGCTGCGAATCTTGGCCGGCTGCACGCGGCAGCAATTGCTCTTTCGCTGCCCGAGCGACCGAGCCAAGAACTTCGTGGACTGGGACAAGCCGCTCGACGATCAGCAAGAGGGACGCTATTCCAGCTTCGCGGTCAACGCCTTGCTCGATCCGATTCACTACCGCTACAGCGCCCAGCGCAATCCGTACAACGACACGAACAGGATTCGCCATCCGAGCTACACCATCTGGATCAGCGAGGCGCCAAACACGGAGAACTTCAATCTGGCCGATCATATCCATCCCGAGCAATGGGAAGGCTCGCTCGCATACGCCAAGGAGTTCATCGCCTGGGACCGGCACAAGGGGACATCCAACTACCTTTTTGCAGACGGGCACGCTGAGAACATGGAGTTCGAGCAAACATACGCCTGGCCGCACACCTGCTACTGGTACCCTGAGACCGCCCCGAAATGGCCTGACAATCCGTGAGCCCGACGCGGACTTCAGCATCCCGCGAACAACGAACGACGAGGAGTGAGATTATGACACGCAAAACCAATGTCATGGCGGCAGTCATGGTCGCTCTGGCTCTGGGCGCCGGCGCCGCGGCCGAGTGTCCGCTCGACCACTTCATCATAGGCTGCAACCAGGATCGCATCGTCGGGACCGAAGATGATACGACGCTATTCATGGATTGCTCCCAGAAGTATCGCAATCGCGGCGACGCCGAATACGGCAACTGGTTCTATCCGCTCCGCGAGAGCATTTTTTCCAGCTACCGCTATCGGATCGGCGAGCCCGGCTTCGATGTCTTTCAGGCCGATGACCCACACGCCGGCTACACTTACGATCCGAACCGAGCCGTGCTTGGATTCCCTGAGGTCGATTACAGCCTTGCCGTTGAATGCCTGGACCTCGCGCTCGGCCTGCGCGCCGTGCACAAGGATTACCCTCAGTTCACCATCGCCAACTCCGGCGAGAGTTTCAACCACAGCACCATTCTCAACCTCCGCAACGACGGACATATTCACATGTCGTACCAGGCGGACAGCGGCGAGGAGCTGCGGTGGATCACGTTCTACGTCTACGATGCCCTGGACGACAACTTGTACCAGCCGTCACGACCCGTCACCATCGTGTTCAACGTCGAACCTTTGGGAGGCGATCTCGTAGTTGACGGCAAAGTGAGCATGGATGATTTGGCCAGATTCAGTGACTACTGGGTGGCCCCCGATAGCTCGATAGGGAACGACTACTGCGAAAGGACCGACACGAATCGTGACGGTTTCGTGGACTTCGTCGATTTTGCCCATTTGGCTGCGAATTGGCGTGTGTGCTTGTCGTCAGACTAGGCACCGCTGGTCGCATACGGTAGCCTTGTCCCACGTCGCGGGCGAGAATCTTGCGGGAAATCTAAACATGTTGAACCCGAATCTCCGATAACAACTCTGATATGAATGCTAAGAGAAGTACCTTCATCACGGTGGCTCTGGCCGTCCTTGTCGTCGCAGGCTGCCAGAGGTCCCAGCAGCGCGCGCCGGGAATTCTCGCAAACGACCGGATGGTCAGCATCTCGGAGTTAGCGGCCCGCCTGGGCCTGCGACTCGACGAGCAGAATGACAGCTTCGTCGTTCTGAAGAACGCCGCCAACACGGTCCTGATCTTCACATACGCTGACGGCAGGTTCTTCGTCAACGGACAGCCGATCGGCCAGGTCGGGGCCATCAAGAGAATCGCAGGGACATCGTACGTCTCGGAAACGCTCGTGTCGCAGATCAGGCCGTACCTCGGGACCGGCGCGCCCATCATCCCCCAGACGCCCACTATCCCGATGCGAGGCCACGTCGCTATTGACCCGGGACACGGCGGGCGCGACCCGGGGACCATCGGCATTCACGGAACGCAAGAAAAGGACATCAATCTGGAGGTAGCGCGCAAGATCACCGTGGAACTGCAACGTAGGGGACTGACGGTTACCATGACTCGGCAGCGTGACGAGTACCCCGAACTCGAATCCCGCGCCGACATTGCAAATCGTCACAACGTGGATCTCTTCGTGAGCATTCACGCCGATTCCGCCCCGGACCCCAGTGCGCACGGTTTCACCGTGTACATCGCCGAGGCAGCCTCATCCGAAGCGCTGCGCGCCGCTCAAGCCATCGTCCGGGCAATGGCGACCACGGGGCTGGACAGCCGTGGCATTCGCCGGAACGACTACCGCGTCCTGGTGCACACCGACGGCCCTGCCGTTCTCATTGAGCTTGGCTATTTGTCAAACGTCCAGGATTCGGCTCGGCTGCAGAACAGCGCATTCCAGGGTCGCCTGGCCGCTGCGATTGCATCGGGTATCGCCGACTACCTCCGCTGAGGCCGGGAGATCACGGGAGGACACGATGGACCCGCCGAGCGCGTCAGGTTAGAATGACCGCCATGAGAATATATCCGCTGAAATCCGTGCCTATCTTCAAGCACCGAATATGGGGCGGGCAGAGGCTCAAGGATGTCTTTGGTAAGGACCTGCCGCCCGGTGAGAAGATCGGAGAAAGCTGGGAGCTGGCCGACCTGCCCCAGGACAAGTCCCTCATCGCCAACGGCTCGTTTCAGGGCCAGACGCTTGCGTCGGTCGTGGCGCAACATCCCGAGGAGATCACGGGCACGACAGACTTTCCGAGACCTTTCCCCCTTCTCATCAAGCTGCTCGACGCCGAGGAGATGCTGAGCGTTCAGGTGCATCCGGACGCGCAGGCGTGCCGCCGCATGGGCAAGGGCGAGCCGAAGACTGAATGCTGGTATATCATACGCGCCGAGCCCCGCGCGGTCATCTACAAAGGTCTCAAAGAGAAGATCACGAAGCAGCAGTTTGCCAAAGCGATTGAGGCCGGCACTGCCGCCGAGCTGCTGGCCATGGTCCCGGTGAAGGCGGGTCAGTGCCACTTCCTGCCGGCGGGTACGGCCCACGCCATCGGGGGCGGACTGCTCATCGCCGAGATACAGACCCCGTCGGATACGACCTATCGCGTTTTCGATTGGAATCGGCTGGACGAAACCGGCAAACCCCGCCCGCTGCACATTGAAGAAGCGCTGGAGAGCATCCACTTTGATGCCACCGCCGACCAGTTCCCGGTGACGACGGTGGGACGCCTTGTCGATTGCCCGTACTTCAAGATCGACAAAGGCCATCGCCTGGCAAGCGGCGAGGTGCTCCTGCGCCGGGGCCGGATGCGAACGCTGGTCCTACTCTCCGGCGGCGGAATCATTCAATCGAGACAAGCCGATCCGGTGGAGTTCAAAGGGGGCGACTGCTTGCTGGTCCCTGCGGCGTTTGAAGGGGCTGCCGCGTTCACCCAAGATACCGAGTACCTGACCGTCACGCTCTGAGCGGTTGGACCTTCGTGCTCTTCGCGGGCGAATCCCCGATCCAGACCTCGGCGTCATACCGCAGCATAACCATGCCGTCCTGGAATATGTCAAAGCCGATACGAGGACGCTTGCCGGCCAGCTCCTGCAATAT
>CAZGRF010000107.1:0-10168 GCA_964527825.1 uncultured Pirellulales bacterium | reverse complement strand
CCAGTCGAGACCAGGTGCCCACCGATAGAGACCAAATGTCCGCCGGCGGAAACGCAATGCCCGGTCGTCCCGACCGAGTGCCCACCCGTCGAGACTAGGTGCCCGCCGACAGAAACCAAGTGCCCACCCTTAGAAACCGAGTGTCCGCCCGTGCGGACCCAGTGCCCGGCCGTCGAGACCCAGTGCCCACCGGTAGACACCCAATGCCCAATCGATCCCGTCGCGACCCAGTGCCCTGCCGTTGAGACCAAATGTCCGCCGGTGCAGACGAAGTGCCCGCCCACGGAAACCGAATGCCAAGCGGTAGACACGCAATGTCCTGCGGCCGAGACCAAGTGCCCGGCCGTCGTGACCAAGTGCCCGCCGGTAGCGACTGAGTGCCCGGTCGATCCAGTTGTAACCCGGTGTCCCGTCGCTCCGACCCAGTGCCCACCGGTAGAGACCCAATGCCCAGTCGATCCGGTTGCAACCCAGTGCCCAGTCGTCGAGACCAAGTGTCCGCCCGTGCAGACGAAGTGCCCACCCACGGAGACTGAATGCCAAGCGGTGGACACGCAATGTCCTGCGATCGAGACCAAGTGCCCGCGTTGCGTGTTCGACTCAATACCTTTGTCGACCGCGGTAGAGTGCCCGGCGCTTGATGTGGTCTGTCCATCTGTGGTGGCAATGGGTCCGCCAGAGCAGTTCGTCATTATCGGCTTCTAGGATAGAGGCACGAGTTGGAGCGCTCGGCCGTGTGATTGCGCAGGCTATGGGTCTCCAGCCGGAACGTGCGTGTAGTGCCGATGTGGAACGTCCCGCGATGCGCGCGCCGGCGTCGTGGGGGATTCCCCCGATGTCGTGCCGCCGACCACGCGGTCGACCAGGGAGGCAAAGATCATGGCACATGCCAAGACCGGCTTGTTGATATCGATCCTCATGACTCTCGCGTAGCACCCCGGCTACCTGACGGCAGCTACGAGCTCAATCCCATCGACTTCGGTGGGCACAAGAAAGGTGTCAAACCTGCGGACCACCGGATACCGACGCGGCCCTGAGCGCAGGTGAGAGTTATTTGCCCGCGCTTGGGTCGATCTCGCACGCCACGCGGAAACCGATGAAGTCCATCTGTGGCAGCCACCACTTGCTCTTGGGTAGTTGCGGGTCGTTCATGCGCCACCAGTGTTCCTCATAGGCCCGTGCTGCACAGCGGACCTCCGCATCCGGACTATCATAGAAGCCGCCGCGCGCCACGTGCACCTTGCCTGTCGCCGGGCCCATGGGATTGGAGGCAGGGTTTGCCTTGGCCGCCTCCTCGTATGCAGCAGGACTATAGAAATCGTGGACCCACTCCCGAACGTTGCCCAGCATGTCGTACAGGCCCCAGGCGTTGGGCTTCTTGGCGCCCACTTCGCGGGGCCCGAAATCGACATTCCCCTGGTACCAGGCATATTCGCCCAACTTGTTGGGATCATCCCCGAACCCGAAGATGGACGTCGTCCCAGCCCTGGCGGCGTATTCCCATTCCGCCTCGGTAGGCAGGCGGTACTTCTTGCCGGTCTTGTGCGAAAGCCAGGCGCAATAGGTCACAGCGTTGTGCCAGCTCATCCCCATAGCTGGATGCTTCTTGTCGTACCCCATGGTCAGATCGCCGTAGACCGGCGTGGGGCCGGTGATCGCATTGACCCCACCGGTGCCGACGGGTCCCGAGTTCTTCCGGGCCTCTTGTACTCCCACGAAGTCCTTCTGCGCGGTACCCGTTTCCTCATAGTAGGCCAGAAAGAGTCCGAGCGTCGTCTCCGTCGCGCAGAGATAGAACGGAGCGACGGCAACCTTGTGCCGCGGCCCTTCGTCGTCCGCCCGGCCGGGTTGGCCCGCGGGGCTGCCCATCAGGAAGCTGCCGCCGGGGATGAGCACCATGTCGAAAGACAGCTTCTCCCCGGTCCTGGTCGTTATGGTCTCGGTGTATTCCTTGGGGGGCTTCCCGCCCCAGGCGAGCGTCCGAACCGTCGTGGCGGCGACCAAACTCGCTGCAAGCGCAGCCACCTGCATCAGCACCCTACTGCGTCTGACCACTGTTCGGTCTCCTCGAAGTCTCGTATTGAAGCCCCGATGGACATCGAGATGAGGCGTGAAACGTGGACAGCCGCGCGCCCGCTTCGCGTTTCACGTCTTGTGACCGGCCGCTCTACGCAAAGTCCCTGTATTCGCGGTCGGTGACGACGCCAGGCTGCGGCACAGGGTAGATGCCCTGTGCGTTCGACCGAAGCGGCGCCGGCGAATCCATCGTCAGTTTGTCCACATCCGGCGCCATCTCGTGCGGGCAGTTGAGCATCTGATCGTACGTGACGATATTGCCGGTGTGAGCTGCCATGCGACCCATTGAGGTGACCAGGCTCGCGATCGCGCCGCGCTCGGCTTCGTTGTAAGCCTTGTCGGTCCGGATGGCGTCAATCAGGTCGTCCCACTCGTTCTGATAAGGACTCTGCTGGTCGCGGCGGATGCGCGATTCCCAGATCAAGTTCGAGCGGTCGGGGCTCTGGCCTTCGTACGTGCTGGAGGGCAGCCCACAGTCGTCGTTCTTCGAGACGATGGCAAGACCCTTGCTGCCGTGCGCGTAGCTGGAATAGACGGAGCTGCAACCCTCCATGCAACGCCCGTCGAAATTCATCTTGGTCCCGTCAGCGAACGTGTATTCCACCGCGTAGACATCGAAATTCTGGTCCACGTAAGTCTGGCCTTCGGGGCTCTGGCGGTAATGCCGGCCGCCCAGTGCCTGCGCCTCGACCGGCCAGGCGTTTTTCATCCAGCAGAGATGGTCAATGTGGTGGATGTAGAAGTCACTGAAGTTGCCGCCGCTGGCCCAGAGGAAACTGTGAAAACGCTGCACCTGGTAGAGCAGTTCGCTAACGCCGGGGGGCTTGGCCACGGACGAGAAGAAGCCGGCCGGTCCATGCATCCGGTAACCGCGCATCAGGATAATGTCGCCGATTTCGCCGTCCTGGATGCGCTGATGCAGTTCCTCGAAGGCCCGGCTATGACGAGACATCAATCCGACGCCCACCTTGAGATTCTTGGCTCTCGCGGTATCGGCCAGCTTGAGCATCTTCTTCGTGGTCGGGCCGTCCACGGTCACGGGTTTTTCCATGAACACGTTGAGCCCCTTCTCGACAGCGTA
Source organism: uncultured Pirellulales bacterium (assembly GCA_964527825.1). GTDB lineage: Bacteria > Planctomycetota > Phycisphaerae > Sedimentisphaerales > Anaerobacaceae > JAFGLV01. The sequence goes on along the minus strand of CAZGRF010000107.1, from coordinate 7,011 downwards.
GCCAAAGTGGACCCAGCGAAAAGCCGGCGGTGTCGCAAGGATCGCCACATCACCTGGCCGCAGACAGTCCATCGCCTTCTGGTAGGCGTCGAAGCCGATGAACCTCCGCTCGGACGGCACGTCCACTTTGTCGCCACATGCCTCTTTCAGGTTCTGGTGGCTGCCGGCCAGCCGGTTCTCAAAGACATCCGCCATGGCCACAAGCTCAATCGGGCCGCGTCCTCGGACCGACATGGCATCGGCGGCGGCTCCCGAGCCCCGCCCGCCGCAGCCGATCAAGGCCAGCTTGATGGTGTTATTCTCCGCAGCGTACATGCGCGGGACAGCTCCAACCGCGAAGGCCGAAGTCGCAGCGACCCGACCGGTGTTCTTGAGGAATTCGCGACGAGTCGTTCGCTTTGGGGTGAGTTCGCTCATGGGAGGCCTTCTCCTACTGATTGGCGTCAACTCGATATGGTTCAGTTACTCCAGAGGATACCACCTGTCCTCGAGCCGGACCATCCTTCCGGCCTATTGTCCCCCATTATCTTCATCCACCCGCATAGAACAAGGGCCTTCGACCTGCCGGACGAGACCGAGCAATACTACAGACTCCAGCCGGCTGCGATGTTCTGCTTGGGGAACAGGCGGCGCGATTGCGTTGCTGAGCGCTGCGGCGTCAGATTCGTACAGCTTGCCAGGCCGCCCCGAGGAAGCGCGTAGTCGTCTCGCCCACGGAATCAGAGCCGGACGGTGTCGAACATAGCTTCAACGTTGGCAGGAGGTGTATCCGGCAGAATGGCCTCGTGACTGGGGGAAATGATAAGACCGGTGGGGAAGATATCCCTGAGCTCCTTGACCTTGGTGCGGATCTGGTCGGGCGTGCCGTTGACCATCAGGTCCTGAGCATCCACGCCGCCGCAGAACGAGATTCTGTCTCCAAAATCACGTTTCAGCGCACGCGGTTCCATACCTGCGGCCAAAGCCTGGATGGGGTGAACGGCATCCACACCGATATCGATCAGGTCGCCGATGATGTCACGAATCGATCCGCAGGAATGATGGATTACCTTGACACCGCAGCTCCTCGCCTGCTCGACCAGCCTGCGCGTGCCTGGAAGAGCGAATTGGCGAATCATGTCCGGCGACAGCATCAGGCCCGTCTGACAGCCGAAGTCGTTGCCGATGAGCACGGCGTGGAGTTCTCCCTGTGTGGCCTCATAGAAGATCTCGTTGGCCGCGACGTAAAAGTCGGCGATCTTGTCGATCACGGCCTGAAACATGGCCGGGGCCTGAATCATCTGCATGAACGCGTTTTCCATGCCAAAGGCAGCACAGGCGTCCTGGAAATGGGCCGACCAGATGACACCCAGGACGGCGCGTCCGGCCGGCGCTGCCTTCACAACCTGCCGGCATTCGTCCGCATCGATGTGCCGGGTCGGATCGGGCCAGTCGAAGTCATCGACACGGCCCGGGTCCGTGACATCCTCGAAGAAACCGGGGGCATTGAGGGTCCTGTGCTCCCGCTTGATCTTGCCTTTCTTGGCAAAGTCAAAGGCGGCATAGATCGCGTCCGAGGTCGGTGAGTGATAAGGCAATTCTACGGGCACGATGTCATCGTCCAGCTTCTCGATCAACCCGTGGACATCCTTGGCTCCGAAGTATGCAAAAAGCCCTTCATGGGCGGCCGGATCGGGGATGCCCAACCATGTGCACGGACGATCGACGGCTTGTCGCTCGATCGTGGCATAGAATCGTTCGACATGATCCACTTTGGGACTCCTCTCATCCAACTGCCTTGATGCTGTTGGCGTAGCCGAGGATGATCCAGGAGACGACCAGGACACCATCGCCGATCAGCAAGACACGCAAAGGTGCCGTCATGCCCTTCCACTCGCCATCTTTGAGTCCCCACATGCTGCTGATAACCAGCGACAGCGCCAGGAACATCGACCAGCCGATCACCGGCCCAAGCTTGCCCATGATAGCAGCGCCCTGGCCGTACACACCCAGAGCCGCAAACCACAGCAGCGAGGTAATCAGCGCTACGATAACACCCTTTCCGGATTTGGGCGCCGCATAGGTCTTGAACGACTTGTTCTTGAACAGGAGAAACAAGCTGTAGACCAGATTAACCAGAAAGCCGCCAAACAACGCGATGTTCCAGGCCACGAGACTGGCGTTGCGAGGTAGAACCTCTTGCGCCACGGCCGCCACGGCCGCCGGCTGGGCCTTGGTAAAACTCACGTTGAGCAAGGCGGCACCGAACCCGTTGAGTATCGCAAAGAGCAACCCCACGTAGAACATCTTGCCCTGACGAATCCCCGCCACGGCCCGCCCGAGCTTGACCTGCATGGCCTCTCGCAGGATACCCGCATAGGTCAGGACTACCACGCCCAGCACCATGACCACGATACCCGTGATGATCCAGGGCACGGCCGGATCGGCGGCGAAGTCCTCGATCCCAAAGAGTGGAATGAGCGAGCCCATGGCCGCCGCCAGGGACATGGTAATACCGTAGGCCAGAGACATGCCGATGTAGTTGATGGCCAAGCCGAACATCAAGGCGCCCACGCCCCAGCATCCGCTGCAAATCAGCGACAACCACAAGTCACCCGACGGCACTGCCTTGATAGCCCCCCATACGTCGGGCACGAGCACCGAAGCGACGCCATACGGAATGACCACCATGCCGATGACCGTGAAGATCAGCCAGAAGGCCTCCCACGCCAGCGGCGCGAACTTCTTCATGCCCAGGCCAAACGTGCCCTGGAACAGTCCGGCCAGGAGGATCAAGAGAAGTGAGAATTGGAATTCACTCATGCGACGGACCCTTTCTCAGAGGCAGGCATGGTTCTCATGTTCACCTCTCCTGCGGTGGGGCTGATCTGGTGTTTGCGCCAGTAGTTGGCCAGCACGGAGCCGGAAACATTCATCCAGGGGCTGAAGATCGCCGGCGCCAAGCCTACCGTAGCCAGCTTGCCCATGAGTCCGGCCAGGCCCGAAGCCATGCCGCCATTCTGGAGGCCGACCTCAATGGCAATCGTTCTGCAGGAGTTGCGGTCCAACCCGAGGAGCCGTGCCGCCCAGTACCCGAGAACATACCCGACGCTGTTGTGCAGGATCGCCGCGATAAAGAGCAGAGCGCCGATCTCGAGCAGGTAGTCCCGACCGGCGGCCGTGGTGATGGCGGTAAAGTAGATGATGCCGGCCATCGACAGCAGAGGCATGAGACGTTGCAGGGCCTTGAGTCGGTCCCTTCGTATCCAGTTGTAGATCAGGGCCGCAAGGATCGGCAGCACCACCATGAGGATGATATTCATCATCATCTCCCAGAAATCCACCGGCACCATCTCACTGGCCAGCAGCTTCATCCAGAGCGGCGTCATGACGGGCGCCAACAGCGTGGCCAGCGAGGTCAGGGTCACGGACAGCGCCAGATTGGCACCGGCCAGATACGCCATGACATTGGACGCCAACCCGCTGGAACAAGACCCAATGAGTATGATACCGGCACCGATCTCGGGCGGAAAGCCAAACGTCTTGGCCAGTGTAAACCCGGCCAGCGGCATGATGGTGAACTGGCAGGCAATGCCGACAATCACGGCCTTGGGCATCTTGACCACACCGAGAAAATCCCTGACACTCATCTGCGTTCCCATGCCAAACATCACAATCTGGATCACGACACGGATGAGTTGGTCGCGGGCTTCCTTGGTGAGGCCGGTGCCACCGATCACGCGAAACGGTTGGGGATAAACCATGGCAGCCACAACGGCTGCGACAACGCAGACCGTATAGCGATAGCCTTTCAGAAAAGGCACACTCGTCAGGCCTATGGCCAGAAGGATAGGACAGGCCACGGCCAACATGCGACAACCCGAGAGAAAGCCCCCAACCCAGCACGCGATCAAGCCAAGCAGACATGCCCCCGACAGAACCAGACAGGCCCGGTAGACCAGAGGCATTGCCTTCTTGACCATGTGCCTTCCTTCTTGCAGTCAGAGCTAAAGCACTGTCGCCAGATATTCCACGGCCGGTCTGGGACTGGACAGGATCGGGACGGTCATCTCGTCGGCAGGCAGAGCGCCGACCACGCGCGCCATAGAAGCCTGGGCTAAGACAATGACATCGACCTTGCCCATCAATTCCCTGACTCCGGACGCCACGATCCTGTCATGCGTGGCAGCGTCTCCGGACATCACGGCGCCGAACGCACCTTCGCAGAGCTTCGCCGTTACGTTGACGTCCTTGGATTTCGTCTTGGCCTGTGACCGGATCAACTCGGCCGTTGGATTCAGAGTCGAAGCCAGAGTGGCGACTACCCCAATGCGCGGTCCTTTTTCCACGGCCAGTGCGCCCATGGGCTCATCAACACGCATGACGGGGACATCCACAAGCTCGCGACCCAGCTCCGCAGCAGCACCGATGGACGAGCACGTGACCATAATGAAATCCGTCCCGGCCTGCGCCGCGGAGAGAATGTGGCCAACAACTCTGCGCGCTGTGGGCTTGAGAAGACAGTTGTCCCTGAGGATGTCCTTCAGCAGGCTCTCATCCACCATGTGGACGACTTCGACCTCAGGCAACAGCTCGGAACACAGCTCACCGAACACCGGGATCATCACACCAGACGTATGAATGAGGGTCAGACGTTTCTTGTTCATCGGAGCGGTCCTTGATCTTGTCCACGCGACCTGCCGAAGCCGGCCTACGATCACCTGGACATTCGATCTCTCTTCTGCATCACCGACTTGGCTGCGTCAACAATGTCGCCCACACCCATGTGGTAGTACTCCAACAGGGCCTCCGGCTCCCCCGAACGCGGGTAAATATCTCGAAGCCCTATCCGCACAACGTACGAGGGACACTCTTCAGCGCTCAACTCCGCGATCGCGCTGCCCAACCCACCGACGATGTTGTGGTCTTCAACTGTCACGCCCGCTCGGCTCTTCCCCAGGAGTGGGACAATCGAGCCCTTGTCCAGCGGCTTAAGCGTATGGACATCGACAACCGTCGAACGGATGCCCTCTTGCTTCAGAAGCTTCGCAGCCTGCAAGGTGTGGTTGACGACGAACCCGTTGGTGAACAACACGACGTCGTCCCCGTACTCAGCGAGGAGGCGGACCTTGCCCAACTCAAATGGCACGTCGTCACAGTCCACGACAGGATCGCGTCCGCTGCCGATCCGCATATAGGCCGGGCCATCGATCTCGTGTATGGCGCGGGTCGCCTGCCTGACCTGCGATTCATCAGCGGGGACCACGACGGTAATGCCCGGAATGGTACGCACGATACCCAGATCTTCAAAGAACTGATGGGTCACGCCTTCCCGCTCGCCCGCAGAAATACCGCCGTTGGCCCCCACCAGTTTCACGTTCAAGCCCGGATAGGCCACAAAGGTGCGAACCTGCTCGCACGCACGCATGGTGATGAAACCGGCGTATGTAGCCACGAACGGAACCAGGCCGCAGGTCGCCATGCCGGCCGCGCAGGCTACCGCATTCTGTTCGGCAATCCCCACATCCACAAACCGGTCTGGGTATTTCCGGGCGAAGGACTTACCCTTGACCACCAGGACCGAGTCCGCACACACCAGCACCGCGTGCGGGTCCCGCTCGGCAATGTCCGTCAGGGCTTCTATGAAGGCAATTCGTGTATTTCCCAGTTGTGTCACAAACAGGCTCCTCCCAGGGCGCGCATGGCCTCCTCATACTCTTGTCGCGTAGGCACCCGCTTGTGCCAGGAGTTGTCCCCGACCATAAACGGGACCCCCTGTCCTTTGATGGTGTGAGCCAGAATCAGAGATGGCTGCTCCAGGTTGGCCGTGGCGTTTCCGATAGCGTGGAGTATCTGGTCGAAATCATGACCATCGATCTCTTGGCAATGCCAGCCAAAGGCCTCCCATTTCGGCAAGATCGGATTCAGGCCGCCCACCTCTTCCACCGGACCACCGCTTTGAATGCCGTTGTTGTCCACAATGACGACCAGCCGTCCCGCCTGGTATTTCTTCGCGGACATGGCCGCCTCCCAAACAACGCCTTCCTCAATCTCGCCGTCGCCGGTTACTACATAGGCAAAGTAGTCACGGCCCATGATCCGTCCGGCCAGGACCATGCCCAGCCCCACAGAAATGCCGTTGCCCAGCGAGCCGGACGTGGAGTCGATACCAGGGGTCTTGTTCATGTCCGGATGTCCCTGAAGATGGGATCCCAGCGAACGCAACCCTACGAGGTCGTCGCGCGGGAAGTAACCCTTTCTGGCCAGTGCCGCATAGAGGGCAGGGCAGGCATGGCCCTTAGACAGGATGAACCGGTCGCGATCCTGCCACTTCGGATTGGCCGGATCGACCCTCATGACGTGGAAGTATAGGGCCGTGATGAGATCCGCAGCCGACAGCGCTGCACCAGGATGCCCATCTCCGGCCTTGTGGATCATGGTCACGACATCGATCCGAATCAGGCGGGCAATCTCCTGAAGCTCTCGAATGGTGTCCGTCACAATCTGATCCGCCTTTCACGGTAGAGACGCAATCGCTGCGGTCGTGCAGGTGCCATAAGTATGCAGTCTGACCCCCGGAACGTCAACAGTGACATGGGAGCAACTCGCTGCACCGGCCTGCATACTCCCATCGAATCACGTGCAATGGGGCACTAGCCGGAGAACGTGGCTGTGAAGCGGTAGCGCCCCGAGGCAACGTCATAGACGGCGAACGATCCCTCGCGTCCGACGCGCTTGATTTCCGGAACCTCTTCGACGCGAGTGTCGCCTTCCAGGACCGTAGTCTCCCTATCGCTCGGCACGTAGACCCGCGCAGTGGTGTTGGAGGGGATGGTGGCCTCCAGAGTGAGACTGTCTCCTTGTCTCCGCCAGCCGCTCTCAATGGTTCCGTGTATGGACTGATAGGAAGCCCGGGCGTATTCGAGCGAGCCGCCAGGGTAGGGCCGGATCACGAACCGTGCGAAGGCGTTGACCTCCGGATCGAGCTCGATGCCGGCCACGCAGCGGTAGAGCCATTCACCGACTGATCCG
>CAZGRF010000106.1:0-10350 GCA_964527825.1 uncultured Pirellulales bacterium | reverse complement strand
CCATGAGCCTCGGCGATCATTTGGACGAATTGCGGGCTCGGTTGATTCTCGCTATTCTCGGCTTGGCCATCGGGGCTGTCGTCAGCTTGGTCTTCGGCACGCGCATCATCAACTTCATCGAACGGCCCTACACCAAAGCGATGCGCGAGCGCGTTGCCAGAACCGAGTCCGTCGTCGCCGAGCCCAACGCCGTCGCCCTGATCGAGCTGTTCTTCCAGAACCTGCTGGCCGCTTCGCAGACGGAGCGGAACGCGCCCGCCATCGACCCGAATCGAATCGACTTCTTGCGCAAGGTCTCTGTCGAAACGCTGAGGCAGTGGCGCGACGATCAGGCTCCAGCGGATTCAAGCGGGTCCGGTTCGCTGCCGCGGTATGCCCGACTGCAAACGCTCGCGCCGGCTGAGGCCTTCTCCGCCTACATGAAGGTTTCATTCATCGCCGGCCTGATTCTCACATCTCCCTGGGTGTTCTACCAAATCTGGATGTTCGTTGCCGCCGGTCTCTACGAACACGAGAGGCGATACGTCCGCGCCGCCGTGCCGTTCTCAGCGGCCCTCTTCGTCGCCGGGGCCTTGTTCTTCCTATTCGTCGTGGCGCAGATCTCGCTGAGATTCTTCCTGGCGTTTGCCGACCTGATGGACGTGGCCTCCAACTGGACCTTGCAGAGATACATCTCTTTTGTCACCGTGCTGATGCTGGTTTTCGGCCTGGCTTTCCAGACGCCCATCGCCATTTTCATTCTCAACCGTACCGGCCTTGTTTCTCTTGACGCGATGCGCCGGGTTCGCAAGTACGTCTTTTTGAGCGTGTTCGTGGTCGCGGCGGTGGTGACGCCGCCGGATGTCATCTCGCAGGTCACGCTGGCATTCCCGCTATACGCCCTGTTTGAGCTTGGCATTCTCTTGGCCCATCTGGCCGGTAAGAAGGCTGCCGCCAAGAAACAACAAGAGTCGTCATCCGCATAGAACATCCCTATCGTCATGCGATTCCCGTTGCTCGTCGTTTTGCCTGCGCTCGTGAGAACCACCGGGCCTTTTGCGTGGGATCGGCAAGCGGTATGTGTGAAGATATCCTGGTACATGCAGATTATGACCTACGCGCCGACTCTGTCACCCCTGCGCAGAGCCTGCCCTCGACCTGATCGGGGGCAGGGGTCCAGACACCCCTCGAAACGTCCCGGATTCCCGCCTGCGCGGGAATGACAAGTCGTGGTTGCGGTTTGAGCCTATTCACACGCCCGAATCCCAGTGTCGCAAAATCTCCACAGACGCGGCAAGCGTAGCCACAGGTTTTTGGCTTGAGAGATGCACGCGCGGACAGTAGACTTGCAGAAGCTGGATAGTCCACGGGAGGTAAGAACATGCGCAAGACGGCGATTCTGATGTTGTGGCTGGGCTTCGTCGCCCTCTCGGGTTGCGGCGAGCGAGGAGCCTTCACACGGTCCGGGAGTCCGCACGAGACCCTCCCCGTCATCGTCCACCTACAGACGCGGCACGAAGTTCTAACGGTGCTGGCGAGCCCGGACGGACCGGCCTACACCGTCAGGACCAGAGAGGGACGTGTGTTGGGAGAACGACTCTCCGAACAACAACTACAGGCACAACTGCCCCACATCTACCGCCTGTTGAAATCGTCATACGCGGACGATGAACAACGCAGCGTAGTCTGGGCCGACACGCTCAACCCCGGTCCCCAGCAATAGGGCGAGCGCCCGCGTTCCCTGCCTGCACACAGGCACTGGAGGGGCCGGGCACTCACGGCATGGACGGGAGTTTGGCCTCCCGTCATCACCAAGCGCCGTCAGAGAGTACGAAATGGGTCGAAGCAGATGTCCGGAATGTAAGAAACGTGTGCCGAGGAGGGCGAAGACGTGTCCGCGCTGCGGGGCCGAGGTACCGACCAGGCCGCCGAAGTGGCACGAGAGGACATCGGTAACGTTGTGCGTGGCGGCGGTGTTGGCGACCATCGCTCTGGGGTTCATTCATGTGATCGTCGGCGTGGAAGGCCCCTACAACCTGCCTTTCGATATCGTTCGCAGGGAATCGTTTGGGTATAGAGAGGTACTCGTCGATGCCGGCAAGATACGAACTCTCCCCTACGTTGCCGCCAAGACCAGGTATCCGCTCGGGTGTCAGGTGCTCCAACTGAAGGGATACCTGCCCTCCAGCCCGACGTTTGAGACGCAGATGGTCCACGAGCTACGAGAGGCCATGGACCGGTGGTACGCTGAGTTCGAGGTCGCGACGGGCCGGACACAGCTACCGTGGCAGGATCGGTTGCAGGAGCCGGCGGAGGCCGCGGGCATGCAAGACGCGGCGGCGTACAATTCCCGCGGAGTCACCTGCGCCAGGCAGGGCCGCTACGGCGCTGCTCTTTCGGAGTTCGCCGGCGCGATCAGGAAGAACCCGGCCTTCGTTGAAGCTTACTACAATCGGGCGATGGTGTACGTTGCACTGGGCAATTCGGGGCAGGCAGCATCCGATTTCAGCCAGGTCATTGAGATCAGGCCGGAATCCATCGACGCCTGCATCGGCCGTGGACTCATCCACGTCACCGGGGAGCGCTACGACGACGCCATCGCGGATTTCACCAAGGCCATTGAAATCGACCCGACATGTGTCGAGGCATACGTGCGGCGTGGCATGATCCGCTATGCGAAAGGAGAAAACGAGGAAGCCTGGGAGGACATCCGCAAGCTGCAAAGCCTGGGTGTACCCGCCCCGTCGGGATTCCTTCTGGCTCTGCGGGGTGAAAGCCCTGAGGGCACGGTCTCCGCCAGCCGCCCGTGAAAGGCCGCACTGCGTTTCGCCTGTGGTGTGCAGGCTTGAATTGCGCCCGGCAACGCGATACCATGTCGTCCGATGCTAACCCTTATCAACACAAATCGCATGGTCCCTCCGATAGCACCGATCGGGTTGGAGTATGTTGCCGAGGCGGCCGAGGACCAAGGAATCAACGTTGAGGTGCTCGATCTCGGTCTGTGTGACAATCCGGACGCGGCGCTCGCAGAGTACTTCTCGCGCCGCGTGCCTTCGCTGGTCGGCCTGTCTTTCCGCAACGCGGATGACTGCTTCTGGCCCAGTGCGAAATGGTTCGTCCCCGACCTGGCGGACCTCGTGCAACGCCTGCGCGGGCTCACCGACGCGCCCATTGCCCTGGGCGGCGTCGGATTCTCCACGTTCGCCGAGCGCATCGTGGACTACACCGGGGCCGATTTCGGCGTGCATGGCGACGGCGAGCGGGCCACGGCCTCTCTGTATCGCCAGTTGCGCGATGGCAAAGCGTTCGAGACGGTGGACGGCCTACTCTGGCGGCGCGATGGCCGGATCGTGAAGAATCGCCCGGCCTGGCCTGCGGAGGTGTCCCTGGCCACGCGCCGCCGGGCGGTGGACAACGTCACGTACTTCGCCCTCGGCGGCCAATGCGGCTTCGAGACCAAGCGCGGCTGCAACCGCATGTGTCTATACTGCGCCGATCCGCTCTCGAAGGGAACCTGCGTTCGGATGCGGCAGCCGGCGGAAGTCGCCGACGAGATCGAATCGCTCCTGGCCCAAGGCATCGACGTACTCCACACGTGCGACGCGGAGTTCAACCTTCCCCGAAGCCATGCGTTGGCCATTTGCGGGGAGTTCATCCGCCGCTCTCTCGGCGAGAAGGTCCAATGGTACACATACTTAGCTGTGACACCCTTCGACACGGAATTGGCACAGACCATGAGGCGCGCGGGGTGCGTCGGCATCAACTTCACGGGCGATTCCGCCAGTGCCGCGATGCTCGAAACATACCGGCAGCCGCACCGCGCCGAGGACCTGGAGAAAGCCGTCCGGCGGTGCAAGGAAAACAGCATCAAGGTGATGATCGACCTGATGCTTGGTGGGCCGGGCGAGACGCCGGAGAGCGTCGCCACCACGATCAACTTCATCAAGAAGGTCGATCCAGATTGCGCCGGTGCGTCTCTCGGCATCCGGCTCTATCCCGGCACAGGCATGGTGGAGGTGGTGCAAAGCGAAGGGCCTCTCGAAGCTAACGGAGCCCTGCGCCGCAAGTATTCAGGCGCGTTCGATTTCTTCCAGCCGACGTTCTACATTTCACGGCATCTCGGCCCCAACCCGGCGCGACTGGTCAAAGACCTCATAGCAGGCGATGAGCGCTTCTTCGAGCCAATGGAGGAGCAGCCGGACGCGGACGCCACCGACCACAACTACAACGACAACAGCGAGCTTGCCGATGCTATTCGCGACGGCGCCCGCGGCGCGTATTGGGATATCCTCCACCGCCTCCGCAGCGCGTAGGATCGAACCACCCCCTGTCACCTTGGGGTGCGATGCGGAAGGCATGTCGGCAAGAACGGAGGCATCACTGGAGCCACTGCGAGGCCATGACGACCAAATCGAAGAAGTTCACGATGCAGTCGCCGGTGACATCTGCCTCAAGGTCGCATTGGATGATCGCAAAGGGCTGGTCACTCACATCGCAGACGTCCGGACGCGCGGCGCTGGAAACCCGCATCAAGCACTGGTCCGAACCGATGGTAGCCGGGATGGACCAGTCGTACCGACCAATGTCACCGATGTTCGGCGGATATACCTCGTGCCACGTGATGCCGCCGTTCAGAGAGAACTCGACAAGGACGTCAGGGATAGCACCTTGACTTTCCCACAGGATAGGCACAACGGCGCCGGCTGCAAGGATGTCAGTCCCATCCGGCGATAGCAATAATATCGACGCTGGTGCAGGCGTGACGGTGCGCAGGTTAGAGAAGTCTTGCAGTCCCCAGCGGTTGGGAGCACCGAACGTGCTGTAGTTGACCCCGTCGTCATAGTCGTTCGAATCCGGCGTAATGCGGGCGTCAGGCTGTCCCTCCAGCAAGAAGACATTCGTTCCACCGACACCGCTGGCCGGACTGATTCCTTCGCCGGCCGGACCGAAGACAACGGCGCCGGAGACACTGCGAATGCGCAACTGCCAACTGTTGCTGTTGACTGGAAACGACGAGGCCGTGATGTAGGCGCCATCCGCGTCGTCGCGTGCTTGGACATTGATCCACCAGTCGCCTGCCGCGGGATCGTAGCTTATGTCGCTGGGTATGTCCTCCGCAACCGTGATGATAGTGCCGCTGCGCAAGTCCGACCATATCGGGTTATTGGTCAAGTCGAGCGTCTCGTCGAAAGCGCCGTCCACGATAATGTCCAGATGCCAGCCGCGCATATCCAAATGGTCTCTGATAACCACCAGCTCGAACCAGTCACCGCCGTTGCCCTGCACGCGGCCGAGATAGCTGTCGGACGCCCTGCCGCCGTCTCGGTCAGCCGCGGCATCGCCACCGTTGAGGAAATCGTTGCTGTCCACAGCATTGTACTCGTTGAGAATGATGTCCGCTCCCCAGACCATGCTCGACATCGTACACACAAGAGCAACTACTCCGGCTGTCTTGACCGAACACATGTGTCGCCGCCTTTCTTATGTGGATACCGGTGTTGGACCGTTCACTGCGTCGGGACGCCGCGTGCCATCGGGACGCCTGCGGGGGCCGTCTCCCACATGCCGTCGGGCCGAACCTGCAGGATGCCCGTATCACGGTAGAACTCCAGTGTGGCAACGGCGTAGTCGGTCAGTGTGGTCGTTATCGCGTTGCTGGCTGCATGAAGGTCACGCCGGGCATCAAGCACCCGCCGGCTGCTGGCCCGGCCGTACCCCATGAGAGCTACCGTCTTCTCAAGGCGCGTGCGGGCCAGTCTGGCCCCTTCGGATGCCACGACATATCGCTGAGCGGCCTCCATGAGCTTGCGGTAGGCCTCGCGGACTTCCAGACGGACCGTGTCGGCCGCCAGATCGTAGTCGCGCCGGCGCTGCTCCAGTGCGATCAGCGCCTTGCGATAAGCCGTTTGTTCGACAACACGGTCCAAAGGCAAATCCACCGTCGTCCCAGCCTCTGCACGGTCCGTATGGCTCCGGTTCGACTGCATGTTGCCGCTGCCGACCAGATTCAGCTCGGCCCGTAATTGGTCCGCGGCGACGTACACCTTCCTTTGCGTGTCTATCACGGCGTCCGCGGCATTGGCCATCTCCAGGCGACGATATAGTCCCGCCTCGACCGCATCCGCCTCGGCGAAAACGGGAGCGGGAAGCCCTTCCTTGAGCGTCTCCATGACAGCCTCATCGACCTGAAACTCCGCCGTCAGCGGCAGACCCAGCGTAATCTTGAATTCATCGAGGAACTGCTCGTACTGCTTCTGCGCTGCGATCGCCGCGTCGCGCGCCGAGAGCATCTCCTGCTGAATCCGGTCCGCTTCGATCGCCGGCAAGCGCCCCGCCGCCGTCAGCGTGGCCACTTTGTCGTACAGCTCGCGCAGCGCCGCATATTCATCGCCGGCGTTTCGCGACAGGTCCCGCAACTCCAGCGCCTGATAGTACTGCGTCGCCACGGAGACCACAAAGGTCTTGCGAAAGCGGTTGAAGCGGCGGATTTGGTACAACGTGTCTCGCTCGGCCTGCGTCAAATTCTCGAGCACGACGGCCGGGTCACGGCCCCGCAGCAACGGCTGTGTCACTGTCCCGCCGAAGATCGCGCCGAAGCCCGTGTCCCCCCTGCCGCCAAGAACGTCCAACCAAGCGAATCCCACCCGCGTACTGATCTGCGTGCCGATCGCCAGGAGTCGGTTGAAGCCGACGTCGGCCTCCGCCTGGATGGCCTCATCCCGGGCATCCCCCCTGCCGCCCTCGTTTGTGTACAGGACGCTGCCGAGGCCGAGATACTGTGTCTCGAAGCTGTGCTGGACGAGCCGTTGGTCGAGAGCCGTTGTGTAGAGCAGCTCCTTCTGGGTTTGGTACTCACGGTTGTGAGCCGTCGCGATGGCGACTGCCCGTGGCAGCGTCAGCACGCCGGAAGCCGGAATTGCCGCCGGCACTTGAATGTCCTCGGGCAAGGGTGCAACGTCGCTTACCCGGTAGTTTGCTTTGGACCCGAAGTCCGTCTCCCACGTCCCATCGATGATGGAATACACCCGCTCGTCGGCATCCCGCTTGTAGTTATTCGGGCCGCAGCCGGCCAGCACGATCAGAGCCGCGCCGGACAGGATACTCAACTTGATCCAATGCCGATTTTGAGATGCGCTTGCCACTTTCTCGTCCGCCCTGAACTCGTCCGCGTCTGCATCCCGGACTTGATGAAGGGGTTGCGAGCAACTACAACCCGCGTATTCCGACAATCTCACCTGGAGTGATTATCAAGTCCGGCGGGATGCTAACCGTGAACGGTCGTCCCCACTGGGGAGTGTTCGGATTCTGCCACAACTGCGCCGGCATCTGCTCCACGACTGGTCCCACGTACGTGACCCTCGATGTAGCTACCTGCATCGGCTCGGTGGCCTTGACAATCTCCACGGTCATGTTCTCACGGACCAGTCCGGCCAGCTCCTGGCGAGCGAAGCCGGTAACCTCCGTGGACCTCACTTCCGCAATCGTCACGATGGGATCGCCGGCTGCCACCGCCTCACCTTCATTTCGCCATATCTGGCTGACCACTCCGTCCACCGGCGACGTCAGTTCCAGTGCATGCCGTCGCTGAAGGGCCTCAAGCCGGGCGGAGACCTCCTGCATCCGGCCTTCCTCTACCCCAATGGCCTTGCGGATCACCTCCAACGCGCTCTCCACGGACACCTGATGAGGCTGGACGCCGGTGTAGTCGGTCAGACGCTGCTGCGCCGTCTCCAGGTTGACCTGGGCCTGCTCGAGCAATTGCTCGTTGTCGGCAATGGTCGCCGCCAATGTTTCGTACTGGCCTTTGATCTTGGCCAGCTCGTACGGCGTCACCGCCTCGCGCGAAGCGAGGTCCTCGGTGATCTTGACTTCCGACGCCAGATCCTGGAGCGTCATGCGATCCGCGGCGAGCTGGGCCTTCAATTCGAGAATCCGGAGCCGCGCATTCTCCACATCGACCGAGAACCTCCTCAGGTCGGAGATCCGAGTGGTCTCGCGATCCGTCCGGCTGACCTCAAGATCATTCTGGGTTGGAACGAGCTGAGCTACCAGATGCTCGATTTCGGCCGAGATCGTGCCGATCTGAGCCCGCAGCACGGCCTCGTCGTACTCGTTGTCCAGCACCGTGTCGACCACCGCGACGACTTGACCGGTCGTGACCCGATCGTAGAGGCGCACAGGAACGCTTTTCAGACGCCCGGCGCAGTTGGCCGCCACCTGTCTGACCTGCACTTGGGCAATGCCCACGACCTGGAATCTCTGGGCTCGTTGGCAGAACAACCAGACGACGACACTGACGGCCGTCAGCCAGACCGCCACGGGCACAAGATGGCGTAGAGCGTTTCGCTTGGCCACATGGTTGGTTTTGGGGAGCTTCTTCTTCATTACACTGCCTAAACCTCGAGCAGTCTCTCCTGCATAGTGAGGCTGACGTTTTCAATGCCCTCGACCTTCTCCAGTTCGGAGAGCAGCTCCTCGTTTCGGCTCGTGCTGCGGATCATCAATTGATACGCATACTCCGCCGGGCCGCCAAAACCGGTGTCTTGGGCGGAAATCAAGACAAAGTTCCCACAAAACCGACGCAGGATCGCCGGTATTGGATGATGCGGCCCGATAGACCCGCGCAGGCTGAACCGCAGGAAGCCGTTGTGGGGCTCATGGGCGCCGAAGTCCGTGAAGAACAGATAGAAGGCAATCAAACTCAGAATGATCGTCCCAATGATCGCGGTCAAGTACCGATGAGAACCGGCCGCCATCCCTACGACCAGAGAACAGAAAATGAAAGCGATGTCACGCGTGTCCTTGATGATATTCCGGAAACGAACGATGGCCAAGGCCCCCATCAAACCCACGGCCGTAATGATATTGTTGCCGATCACAGTCATCACCATGGCGATGACAACCGTGATTAAGATCAACGACTGCACGTAGGACCGCGAATAGGACAGGCCACTGTGGGTAACGTAATACACCCACGCCAAAACCTGGCCCAGCACGAACGCGAGCAGCAACGAAAGCAGCACGCTTTGGGCATTGAAAGCCCCCCCGCTGAAGGGGGTCTCTTCCATCAACTGCCACAGCTTATCCATACCAACCACCACTCAACGCGGGCGTGCAGAAACCCAACGAACACGCCTGTACCACGGACGTGGCGAACTTTGACACCGAAGCCACGTTCAAGTCGAAGTAGGCCGCCATCCGAGCCAGCCACGCCGGATAGGTCCCCGTGAATTTGATCTCAAGGATCGCATGGCCCTGCGTCAAACGACTGGGCTGCCAGCCCGATCCACCCAGTCTGACTTCCGGCCCGTCCGCAACCTTGTAGCATAGTTCGCGATCGAACGTTACCCGCACGCGATTCACCGAAGGGCTCTCAAACGCCTGCCTCATATACCGAATAAGCACCATCGGACCGGCCTGAATACTCGCCGCATAGAGCTGGAACTGATCTAGCGCCACCTCGTCCGTCGTATACCCTCGTGGCGGCAGCGGTCGCCCGGCCAACAACAAAGGCACATCTTCGTCGATCACGCGGGCGCGGCTCTTGAGAATCACGCGGTTGATCCGCCGCTTGATTTCAAAGAAGCGCGGGTACTCCGGCTCATCCGTGTAGCTACGAATACGGAGCTTGAAACGATTCGTCCTGCCGGTCAGAGTCTCGCGGCAGAGCTGAGCATCCGGCGAGTCCAGGTACAGACTGACAATCGGGTACATGCCGCCCCGCTGCAACTTGGAATACCTGTCATACTCCAGAAACGGCCGGATATATTCATGAATAGCCGCGGCCTTGGACTCGGTGATCAGGTACTTCAGTTCGTACCGGCAGGCAAGCATGCGATCACCGCTGCTCTTGGCCTGCGGGACGGGATGGAGCTTCCGCTTGTCCTTGTGTCCAAGGTTTTCGTGTTCTGTCTGCTTCGCTATTTGGCCCATCACCATACCGATTCTTCAGCCAAACCGCTCTGCGTCAGATTTGCAGATTCGCATTCTATCTCTCTGCCTCCAGAGTTGATCATCTCCCGCTTGCCTGGAACACGTGACAAATGGTGAGTGCCCCCTGCGTGAGTACGTCCTCGCAACAGCGCCTGGCACCATGCCGAGAATAGCCTAATCAAGCCGGATATCTTTCTCTATTTTACCAAAGTAGCCTATTTACGTCAACAGTCCGTTAGGAACGTGGCAGGAGGTTTTCGCCTGGTTACACCGGAGCCAAGTCCTATAACATACGAAACCACTATCCTTTTCGCGATCACACGGCAGAACGCAGGCTCCTATCTACAAAAAGGCGTTCCGAGGTCATGGCTATTCGACGACCAACCCTGGCGATGGGGTGGCGGCGTACCAGTTGGCGGGGTCGTTGCCGTAGGCGGT
>CAZGRF010000105.1:0-10352 GCA_964527825.1 uncultured Pirellulales bacterium | reverse complement strand
GTACAGGCCCTTGGCCTTTCTGCCGTGCCGTTAGATCACAGCACAGCGTCACTTCGTGACAACAGCCAGCCGCTTACTACTGTGCGGCTTGCAGGTCAGCGATCTGCACTGCCTTGTTCAACGAATCCGACAACCACTTGTCCGCGGCAATCGCCACATCCAGGAGGTCATAGACGCCGTCGCCGTTGAGATCGCCAATCAGGCCGGATCCGGAGGCTTCCGGAACAACACCCAGCTCATCCGGGCCAGCCAGGTAGTTCGCTGCGATCTCCTCGGCCGACAGGGCCGTGTCATAGATACGCAGCTCGTTGAACGAGCCAACATACATGGGATCTCCCCACTGCGAACGCCCGAGCCAGTTGTTGTTGTCGACCATATCCTTCAGTTTGAACAGGGGCGCCGAGAAGCCGCCTAGTGCAATACCGTTGAGGTACAGCTTCACCTTGTCGGCTTTGTCATCCGTCACCTGCGTGATCAGCACTTCTTCGCCGAGCGGAAGCTTGCCGCCAGGCTGGATGTTGGGCGCCGTGCCACCGAGGCGGTATTCCAGAATCGCGTTCTGGTTGTAGCCGGTTCTCGGAGTGAAGTAGAACGTGTGCACACCGGCACCGTCAGCCGCGCCGGAAAGGTCCTCGCCCTGGTTGGACGTACCAAAATCGTACGCACGTGCCCAACCCTGGGTGTCATCGTTCCAGGTCGTCCAGCACTCGATGGTCATCTGGGTCAGAGGGCTGACCAAATCATTGGGCAGATCAACATAGTCGCCGTTGGTAGCACCGCCGCCTGCGCCGCTGCTGCTCTGCGAACCATCGTTACCGAGGGTGGCCTGGCCGTCCGCGATGGTGGCCAAACCAGTGGTGTTGACCAGCGTGGCATCGCCGCCACCGACGACGTCCGGAATAGTGACGCCATCCGCGCTCTCATTGAAGGTCCAGCGGTGGATCAGACCCGTCTGGCAATCCAAGAACACGACCGGCGAGGCAACCTCGCCATCCGGACTGCTGACGAGACAGTAGTAGTCGCCTTGATCTGAGGCCGCTATCGCCTCGAGGGCATAAACGCTCGACTCGGCGCCCATGATCGCGGCATCCGGCAGAACCATACCCGGTACCGGCGAGAAGTTCAGACGGTGCCACTGATAGGTCAACTCGGCGCCAACCGGACTCTCGGCCACGACCTCCAATTGAGCGGCGGCACCCACCGGTTGGGCATCGCCCGTAGCGCTGATGATGACCACCGGATCCACGGTTGTGAAACTCGAGACGGTGGTTCCGCCGTCGGCCATCACGCCCCAGTAGTACGTGGTGCCGAAGGCTAGGTCGGCCGGGACGGAGCCCAAATTGTAGGTTGTCTCGGTCACGCCTTCCGCCACCTTATCCAGGTTGTTCGGATCGGTGCCGAACAGGATATCGTACGCAACCGCACCTGCCGGCGGAGCCATCCAGCTCACCACAGCGTCGATGACGCCCGTGGTGCCGGCCGCCGGGGTCAACCCGAGAGGCAGAGCCAACCCGGCCTCGTCGGGTATCGTGAAAGCATCCGGGACCAATGTGATCACATCGCTGCCCGGCAGCTTCCAACCGATAGAGAAAAAGTCACCGCCGCCGCCCTCGCGGAAACCATAATCGAGCGTCATAAGCTGACCCGCGGTCAGGGTGATCGGCTCCGACGGGTGGACGTTGCCATTGGTCCACTGCTGGTAGCCCGTCCAGTCCTGTACATAAGCAACGACCACGCCGTCCAATAACAGTTGCGAGTCATCGTCGCTGGCTACGTAGAACACGTAGTCACCGTCGACAGGGGCAACCAAATAGCCACCCATGTAGCCGACGTAGTTGTCCTGGGCTGGTGATGATTGGGGTGAGGTTGCATCGCCGACAATATCCACCACATCGGGCTCATTGGGACCGTTGATGACAGCCCAGGCTGCATCAATATCACGCCATGGTGTGGGCGTGTCCCACCAGAGTTTGCGCGTTAGGCCACCAAACGACACGGCCGACAGCGCGAGCAAAATTATAATGGTCACTAAAGCAAATTTTTTCATAATACGTCCTCCCCGACAAAACAAACTCTTAGGGAACATCACAATTGATTCATAGACTTGCCTACGCTCTGCTCTCTTCTCGATTGCCACCTCCTTTCCGTAAGCGCCCGGCGCCGACATCGGCTCGGGTGTTCACTGACTTGCTTGAACCAACGTTCACAGCGAACCAAACCCTCCTTGGCCGAGAGCGGCCCAATCATTTCGCGAAAAAAAACCTTACCGTAGGTGAAAAGGCCGGTAACTCCGGATTCCGGCAGAAAAAACCACGCCAACCACTCCCCTGCCGGGACCTTTTCGGCCAGAGTACTACGGTCGGGCCAGCGACAACCTCTCATCTCCCACGTGTGTCTCCGAGTGATGACTCCAAGAAGGGCGTAAGCCTCCATCCCTAAAGCGCTTAACGACCTTGGGCAACAAGCAACTAAGCCTTTTGACTGCAAGCACTTACGTGCCTTCCGAAGCACCGCTCGGACGCACCCGTTGGCAGACACGTAGATGATTACTGCCCCAGCAGCAAAAACTTGCCTCAGGCTGCCAAATGCCGCAGTACCACAGGTCGAATATCCAAACTCTAACACACGCCGGTACCAAATACAAGAAAAAAATCTTCCACTCAGCGTAACCCATCCGCGCTTGCCCGCCGCCGTCGATCCGATAATACGGCAACGCTTGCGCCGACATGGGCGACATCCGCCCAGTGCTACCTCCGTACCAGCCTGCTGCCGGGCCAAAGCCGCCCGCCCAGGTGGGGGCATCCCCGGCGAAAACCCAGGCCGTAACCCGCATCCGGTTCGATTCTCGCCCCTTGCGGGGCGTCTTCCGCGACCCTTTCGCTCCTCCGGCCGCGAACCCTTCATGCTCCGTCCGCATGCGACTCTCGCATGAAATCGGACAGATTCTGCTGCGCTATTAGCCCATTTCCGAGCAGGACAAAGAAATTGCGCCCCTGGTCGTCATGACGTCGCGAAGCGATCGCCATCACGTGGTCGTGGCTCTTCCGATGTGCACAGTTATCAGACATCGAGAAGCACCGGGGGGGTAGCATAGTCCGTCGAGCTCTCGGGCTCCCTCCGGCGCCTGCCGCCGGATCAGACCCGATGTCACTGAAGACGCTTGCTGCTGAAGACCGGCCACGGGCTGTTGCTTGACGAGGTCTGCCACGACTCGCTTGTGTCGCCGTTGATCTCAAGGCATCGGCAGATCGGTTGACCTGTCCCGACAACCGCCCCTGCCCAGGAGTAACAAAACAACTGCGCAAGATACGCGGAGAGGTATTCGGGAAGGCCGCCCGGGTGGTCGCGGAACTCACCGAAGAAATCTCACCATTTGCAGAACGCCGGGAAGTTGTCGATCGGGCCGCAGCAATCGTAGAGAAGACGCACATCGATGTCGAAGGTGAAATAGACATAGAGCAGAACGAAGAAGACTGCGCTGCGCGGCGGCCTGAGCACGCGCGAAGCCGCAACTCGCCATACTGCATGCATCCTTCCTGTCATCGGGTGCTCTGTCCCACAGAGCCGGTCTTAGCCCATCGCTCGACTGCGGTTCAGAAAATCGTATAGATGAACGGAGCGGCACTGGTCCCGGCCAGGAGAATCACTAACCCCAGCAACAGCAGCACCACCACGATCGGTAGCAACCACCATTTCTTGTTGTACTTGAGGAAGTACCAGAACTCGGCCGGCAACGATGATCGCGATTCCTTGGCAAGCTGCTCGAACTTGGCTGATTCCTTCTTGCTCATAGCCCTCGGACCTCACAGGTCAAAATCGCTGGAAGTAGCGTTCCATATTGGTTGTCTGCTGGTGATCGATCCAGTAAGTCCGCGCGCCAGGATCGAACCGACGGCACAGCACGTCACGGCCGATCAGCCGAAAAAGCAGCGCGACGGGCGTGATCAAGCCAAAATAGAACACGCCCATCAGGATCAGGCTGACGACAAACCCGACCGGCAGCGTGATCAGCGTCATGGTCACAAAGATGTATCGTGTCAATTTGAGGGAGACTAAACCACTAATCCAGATGAGTCCGCCGGCCCCGGCGATGGCCGCACACCATCTGACGTCTACATGCTTGAGCGTGTAGAGCAGCATGGCAATGACGAGCGTGGCCCCGACGGAGATCAGCCGAAAGCCGTTGAGGCCCTTACGATCTGGATTCCAGTCAACACTGACCAGCGACATCTACAACTCCCTGCGACACAAATCCAGGCTCCTTCTCCGGGGCATTCCTGGTCAATCCAGTTTGAACTGCGATTTATAGGACTCGATATCATGCCGGGCGACCTCGGGCTGTTCCTGCTTGTAGAGAAGCTGGTTGCCGAGCACGAGCACGTCCATGTCGGTCGCCATGAAGCAGCGGTACGCGTGCTCTGGCGTGCAGACGATCGGCTCGCCGCGAATGTTGAAGCTCGTATTGATTATCACCGGGCACCCCGTCTTGTCCCTGAAACGGCTCATCAGCCTGTGCAAACGCTCGTGACGATTTGGATCGACGGTCTGCACGCGAGCCGAGTAGTCTACGTGTGTCACGGCCGGGATGACGCTCCGTTTGACCTTGAGGCGCTCCAGCCCTTTGGCGACACCGCCGTTGCCGTTGAGTCGCCTTTCCTCTCGTACGGGGGCCACGAGCAGCATATACGGGCTCTCCTGGCCCGGCTCGAAACCGAAATAGCTGTGGCACTCCTCCGCCAGCACGCACGGTGCGAACGGCCGAAACGATTCCCTGAACTTGATCTTCAGATTCATGACCGACTGCATCTTCTCGCTGCGGGCGTCACCGATGATGCTGCGGTTGCCCAGTGCGCGCGGGCCGAACTCCATTCGTCCCTGGAACCATCCGACAACGTTTTCCGTCGCGATCAGCTCGGCAACGCGATCAAGAAGCTCGTCCTCGCTCTGGAACGAGTGATACGTCGCGCCGACGCTCTTGAGAGACTCCACTATGGCGGCGTCGGTGAAGGCTGGTCCGAGCAGTGATCCGCGCTGCTTGTCGCGCGCATCCACCACGCGCTCATGGTCCAGAAGCTGATGCCACACGAACAGAGCCGCACCCAGCGCCCCGCCTGCGTCCCCTGCCGCTGGCTGAATCCAGATGTTCTCGAACGGGCCTTCGCGCAGGATGCGCCCGTTCCCGACACAATTGAGGGCCACGCCGCCGGCCAGTACGAGATTCTTCATGCCGGTTTCGGCGTGAACGTGTCGCGCCATGCGGAGCATGATCTCTTCCGTCACAGCCTGGATCGAGGCTGCCACATCCATCGTGTGCTGTGTGATCGGACCCTCGGGCTTGCGTGCGGGCGCCCCAAAGAGACGCTCGAACCTCCGATTGACCATGATGTTCTTGTGCCCGTAGGGGAAGTACCGCATATTCAGCCGAAACGATCCATCCTCCTTGAGGTCTATCAACTCCTTCACAATAAGGTCGTGATACTTCGGGTCACCATACGGGGCCAGCCCCATGAGCTTGTACTCGCCGGAGTTGACGCGAAAGCCTGTGTAGTAAGTGAAGGCCGAATAGAGCAGACCCAGCGAATGCGGAAAATGAATGACCTCTCTCAGCTCGATCTTGTTGCCGCGTCCGATGCCGAAACTGGCAGTGGCCCACTCCCCGACCCCGTCGAGGGTCAGTATGGCCGCCCCGTCGAAGGGGCTGGGGAAAAACGCGCTGGCGGCGTGGGATTCATGGTGCTCGGTGAAGACGTACCGGCCCGTGTATTTGCCGTCGAGGGCCTCATCCAACAGACGCGACATGTGCAGCTTCTTCTTGAGCCACAGCGGAATGCTCTGGAGAAACTGCCGAAAGCCCAACGGTGCGTAGGCGATATACGTTTCCAGCAGCCGCTCGAAGTGCAGCAATGGCTTCTCGTAGAACACGACGAAATCCAGATGTCCGGCGTCGATCTGCGCCGCCTCAAGACAGAACCTCACGGCGTGGGACGGGAACCCCGGATCGTGCTTGACGCGGGTGAAACGCTCCTCCTGAGCCGCGGCAACAATCGTCCCGTCGCGAACGATGGCCGCCGCACTGTCATGATAGAATGCCGATATCCCCAAGATATTCATGATACGCCAGATATCAACCGACGATTGTTGCCCTTACGGCCGGAAGAGCTCCGCCAACTCCGCATACTGGCGGGCCTTGTCCGTCTGGCCGGCCTGCGCACAGAGCGCCGCCAGAAGCTGGTAGCCCTCAATGAAATCGGGCTTCAGCTCCACCGCCTTGGTTATATGCTCGATCCCCCTGTCAATCTGCCCTAATCGGATGGATTGAATCCCCAAGCCGATGTGCGCCAGCTCGCTCTGCGGCTCAGCCTCCACCGCTTGGGCGAACCACTCTTGCGCCTCGGCCGGCTGGTTGTTCTTGGCATGATAATTGCCCATGTTGATGGTGGCTTGCACCGAGTCGGGCGCAATCTCCAAGACCCTGTCCAGGCTGCGTTTCATGGCGTTCAGATCGCCCGCATGCGATGCAGCGGCAGCAAGGTTGACCAGAACATCGACATTGTCCGGATCCATCTTGTTCAGTTCCTGATAGACGACCCTGGCGTCCGGAATCATGCCGGCCTTGGCGTAGTATGTTCCCAGCATCAGCAGTGCTTCCTTGTGACTGTAGCGGTAAGGCGTCAGGCTCGAAGTGACGGTCGCGATCGCTTCATCCTTCATCCCGCCTCGCGCCATCGCCTGCGCCAGCGCCACTCGGACGGTCATGTTGAAAGGCTGTGCTTCGAGTATTTTCTGATACCTCTGAACCGCATCCCGCAGACGTCCGTCTGCGACCAGGAACTCGCCGTAGCGGACGTTCAGATAGGAATCGAGTGGCGCCCGTTCAATCGCGCTGACGTAAGCCTCCTCTGACTCGCTCTCTTCCTTCGCCGTCCGACGCAGCCTGAACAACTCGTCTCGCAAACCCGCCAACTCCCTCTCGGGGTCGAGCTGCCCGGTGAAAGGCGGCAACGTCTTGCGCCGATACATGACCATGGCTAGGCGGTACTTCTCCTGGTCGTCGTAGACGAGACGGCGCTGGCAGAGTTCGAGCAGCTTGTCGTCACTGGCTCCGGCAGTGCTTAGCTTGGCTCGCGGCAGCGCCGCTGCGATGGCTTGCGTCGCCGCGCAGGCCGCCAGGAAATTCCCGCGGAAGTTCAAATGGACGTGATCCAGGAGGAGTTCGTCGCCGAGCAGATTGCTCTCTGCCTTCGCTTCAAGGTGACTCTCCAGATCGAGAAGCGTCGCGCCTTGATCCGCCAGATCCTCGGCCGCTCGCCGAATCGCGTCGTTGATCAGGCTATCGGCCCGGAATCGTAACGTGTCAAGGTCTCTGGCCTCTGTGAACATTTGCCTGGCCGCATCGACCTTGCCGAGCGCGTTGAAGCACTTGCCCATGCAGAAGGCCAGTTCGGCGTAGGCATCGTCCACTTCGCGGGCTTTTTGGCATTCCACCAGCGCCGCCTTGAAATCTCCGGCCACTTCGAGGGCACGTCCGGCCTGGAAGCAGCGGTCCCATTCGGCAAGCCGATCCGCCGCCAGTTGCCCTTTGTGCATTGACGCGAACGGAGCGCACGACCGGAGGTTCGTCGGCACCGTGCAGAGCATAGTCTTGGCCCCACTGCGATGAGCAATTCGCACGATATCCCGGATGTTCTCGCCGAAATGTCGATAGCAGCTCTTCATCTTGGCGTCATCGCGGGCGATCTGATTCGCCAGGAACGCTTCCATGCCCTGCCATTTCCGCTCGGACCCCTTCGGCGCGCGCAGGGCACCGGCGACGTTTGCGACCAACTGTCCGATCCGCGTTTCCTTTCGCGCCGTGATGGCCGCGTTGATAAACGCCCGACTCGCGTAGAGCGTTGCCGGCAGAGTCGGCGGGCCGGACGGCCCAACCACCAAGTTGTTACCCATGTAGACGATGAAGAGATCAGGCCGATGCGCCGCACAGTCCTGCGCGATCCGCTTGGCGACGTGCGAGTTCATGCTCGTCACGGCCGCGTTGATCACCTCGAAGGAAGTCTCCGCCGACCGCTCATTGAGCAAGACCTCCAGTTGCCGACAGAAACCGTAGGCCGGGTCGGGATCGCCGTACGCGGCCGAGCCGCCGAGCACGAAGATGCGGACCGTCGATTTGCCCTTGTCGTCCAACACGCAAGTCTCGGGCGCGCGGGAAAGCTCCTCTGGGACGAAATGCTCGCAGTAGTGCTGGTTGGTCAGATAGACCCTTTCCCCTCCGGATTTCCAGGGAATGAAGAACCCCTGTGGCCGACCGTAGCCGATGAGCGTCAGCACCAGCTCGACCAACAAGAGAAAGACGACCGGACTAAGAACTGCGGCCAGCAGCCGCACCCACAGCGCCGGTCTCTTCGCCGGTCGGTTGCCTTCCTTCTTTTCGCGCTTACTATCTGGTTTCTTCATGCAGATCCAACAAATCGTTTCCGTGCACTCGGATTCTACCTCATTCCGCCTTTCCTAACAACCTCAAGCATTGACCATGGCCAGCAGCCGCTCGGCGATTTCACTTGCCGCATTCGGGCGAGCTACGTTCTTGCACGCCTTGGCCATCCGGCGCCGCCTGTCATCATCGGCCATCAGACGCTCGAGCTTCTCCCAGAGCCGGTCCGCTCGGTCGTGCGCATCAGCTACATCCTCCACAACGACAGCGGCTCCTGCTTCGACGAGCTTGTCCGCATTGAGATACTGGTGCCGGTCCTTGTGGTACGGATAGGGCAGGCAAATGCTCGGTACACCAGCGGCTGCATATTCGGCCACGCTGACAGCGCCGCTGCGCCCGATGACGAGGTCGGCCGCGGCGAAAAGGTTCGGCATGCGATCATAGTAATCCAGCACCTTGTGCCTGATGCGAATGTGCTCGTAGCGGGCCGCAACCGCTCCAGAATTCCCAAGGCCGACCAGATGAACGATCTGCCACGTCTCGGCAAATTGCTCCAGCTTGGGCAGCAACAGGCTAATCGCCTCGTTGATGTTCGCCGAGCCGCTCGACGCCCCCGTGACGAGCAGGACCTTCTTGCCCACCTCCAGGCCGATGTCTCTGAAAGCCCTCTCCGGCTCGGGCCGGGTGAAGTCGCTGCGCAGAGGGCATCCCACAACATTCACCCGCACGCCGCTGCCTCGGAACTGGTGTCCAGCCTCCTCGAACTGCACGAAGATCTCACTCGCCCAGCGGACGCCGAGCCGATTGGCCCTGCCGGCCACGATATCGACATTGACCACTGCCACCGGGACGCCCAGTCGATGCCCTGCCATGCATACAGGGGCCGCAACGAATCCGCCTGTGCCGATCACGACCGCCTTGGGACCACCGGCGATCATATCTCTGGCCTGTCTGTAACTCTGCCGGAAGGTCAAGAGGAAGCGAAGAAGCCTTCTCGGATCAAAGTACAGCCCGGTTGCAGGCAACGCCGTGTACCGGAAGCCAGTAGTGTCGAGAATCCGCCTGTCGATGGGACGCGTGCTGCAAAAGAAGTGGACGCGGGCCTCGGGCCGACGCGCGACAATCTGCTCCGCAACCGCGAGAGCCGGATAGATGTGTCCCCCGGTCCCACCTCCGGCAAAGAAGAACGAAACGTCGCCCACACATGACCTCCTTGTCCATCCCAAACCAGCACCCGACTTGCCTGCATCCCAGAACCTGCCTGGATACGATACCACGCTTGCACGTGAATGCAATCCTTCCTCTCACAACAGTCCAACTTGGACCTGCGGCCAGTGGCAAGACCACATCTCATTTAGCGAAAGACACTTACGAAGAAATGGACGCCTTGTCAAAGAATCTCGATTTCTCGCTTGAAATAGTTCTATATAGTACTATTCTATATCAAACTAAGTGCTGAGTTGGAGAGATGTGCCATGACTGCTAACCATTTCCTACCGCACCGTGCCGGAGTCTTGTTGGTGATCGCCCTTCTTGCATCCGTCGGCCAGCCAGAGACGTTATACGTCGATGCCCGCCGCGGGAGCGACATGAATCCCGGTGCTGAAGCGGCCCCGCTCCAGACCCTCAAGCAAGCGGCCGTGCTGGTAAACGAATCAAAGGAGCCGGGGCCAGCAACTATCATGGTTGCACCGGGACTATACTGCTTGAATCAGTGTGTGACATTCGGCGGGGACCGTGCCTTCACAGAGACGAGCCGGCTCACGATACGCGCCGCGGCGCTGCCGGACGATTCGGAGTGGCGGCCCGAGCGAATGCCCGTCATCATCTCAGTGGAGAATCCCAAACCATCCAACGGGCTCACCGAGACCTACAGCCTGAAGATCCAGACCAGCCACGCGACCATCCAGGGACTCAAGTTCCT
>CAZGRF010000104.1:0-10364 GCA_964527825.1 uncultured Pirellulales bacterium | reverse complement strand
CATAGTTTTCTGTTCGGAAGGAATTTGGGCCCACGCGGCACGCTGGTCGGGTTCGACCTTGACAGCCGGTCGCTGGAGCGGGCTGAAGAACGGTTGGCAGGACTCGAGTGCAAAGTGGTTCTGGTCAAGTGCAATTTCGCCGAGATCGCTGCGCGTCTTGGTGATTCAGGCCTCCGCAAGGTGGATTTCATCCTGGCTGACTTGGGGCTTTGTTCGGCCCAGTTGGCTGACGATCAAATGGGACTGAGCTTTCAGACAGATATGCCACTGGATATGAGAATTGACGAAAGCCTGGAGACAACGGCTGCCGATATAGTCAATAAGTACGACGAGAAATCCCTGGCCGATTTGATCTATGAGTATGGTCAAGACCGGGCCTCTCGACGCATCGCACGGTACCTCGTTAGGCGACGACAACATGAACGCATCACGACGACAGGCCAGTTGGCCGAGGTTGTCTCCAGCGCCTTGCGAAGACCTGGCCGAAGCCACAGGTCTCGAATACACCCTGCTACCAGAACGTTCCAGGCATTGCGCATTGCCGTCAACCGGGAGTTGGAGAATCTGCAGGCGCTGCTCGGATCGGGACCGAGTCTATTGAAGAAGAACGGATACATCGCAGTCATCAGCTTCCACAGCCTGGAAGATGGGATGGTCAAGCGCGATTTCAAACAGAACGAGCACGATGGAGTCTACCAGCTATTGACGAAGAAACCGATTACCGCCAGCCGGGCGGAGATCGCTGCCAACCGGCGGGCCCGCAGCGCCAAACTGAGGATCGCGCTGAGAAACTGAAACGACAATCGGGCGAGAGGCCCGGCAGGGAAGGGCGGGAAGAAGAGAACGGAGTGGAATCATGACGTCGGATGCGAAGATCGGCTTGCTCTTGGGACTGGTATTCATATTTGTGATCGCCTTCATCATCAACGGACTGCCCAACTTTGGGAGCCGAGCACAGAATGCCGAAGCTGCGCCGGTGATGACCGACCATCTTGGTTTGGCCGACCAGGCCCGGAATGCCCAAGAGCGTCTCGACTGGACCAGCCTGCTGGAGCGGGACGGCACCGATCGCGTAGCTGCCTCCGAGGAGCCGCCTGCCGGCGCGCCAGATGCGGTCGCGCCGGAGCCTCAGTTGGTCGTTGCTCATGACAGTGGCGAGGTCCGTTCCGTTTACCCGCTCGACTCGCTCGTAGGCGGCGTCTCGCGGACGATAGAGGATCTTGTCAAAGGGTTCTCCGACGCATCGGAGGCGGTCACGATGCAGAACCAGACGGAGGAACCCGTGCCGGCGCTCGATATCCTCCGGCCGGCCGGGGCAGCCCAGACTGGTGCACCGCCAGCGCGCCGATTGCCGGTGAAGACCTACGAGGTTCAGGATGGCGATGCCCTGGCGACGGTCGCGAAGAGAGTCTACGGTCCCGAAGAAGGAAACCGACTGGTCAACATCCGGCGCATCTATGAAGCCAACCGCACGATTCTGAAGTCGCCCGACGAGATCTTCGTAGGACAGAAACTGGTGATTCCCCCTCTGCCGAACGTCGGAGAAGGCACCGAGAAACCGAACCCCACGTTGTCGGAGGCCCTCTTCGAAAAGGTGCAGGCCGTGGGGAAGAGAAATCTCGTCGACATCAAAGAGGTCAAGTCCGAAGGGCGGCGGTACGTTGTCCAAGAAGGCGACAACCTCTGGAAGATTGCCGCCCGTGAGCTTGGAAGTGGGGCGCGGTGTGACGAGATCGCCAAACTGAACACGGATATCCTCAAGAACAAAGATGTGCTGGATATCGGAATGCGTCTGCGTCTACCCCTGAAGTAGGCCATGTGAAGTAGCGCCGCCAGCGAACGTGTGGCTCGACCGGTGAGGACATGGCGTCTCGATTGCGTTTTGCACTGGTGATTTTCTTCTTCGCGGGCACTCTGATCTTGGCGGTGTACCTTCACAGCACCGACCACCGCATTTTCTATACGTTGCGGCGGTACAAGATAGAGCAGGCTCGACTCCAGCAGGAACTCTGGCAGAAACAGCTTCGGCTGGAGTCTGTGACGAATCCGGCCTCCGTTTCCACGCGATTAGGTCTGTAGGGCGATAGGTCCCCGGAGTCCTGCCGATCTGTCACGTGCCGTGGTCGCAGCCATCGTTGGGGCTGAGCAAGGGACAGCAGCATGAAACAGGAGAAGGCGGCCGGCAGAGAGCATGCGCCGCCCAGCGCTCGACGCGAGCGTGTCACCATCGTCGTGTTCATGTCGCTCGTGATCGCCGCGTTTCTGGGCTTGGGCTGGCGCTGCTACTGGTTGCAGTGCGCCGCCGCCCATCAGTATGCCGGGTTGTCTCTCCGACAGCAGTGCTCTTATCTTCCATTGGAGCCGCAACGAGGGCCGATTCTCGATTGTCGCGGCCGAGTGTTGGCGGCCAGCAACCAGGTGCGCACGGTCTTTGCCGAGCCGAGGATCATACCGGATGCGAAGGAGACTTCGAATGAGTTGGCCCCGATTTTGAACATGGGGGCCCATGAGATCTGCAGGCTCATCCTCGACAGCGGTAATCCGGGGTACGCATGTATCCGGGTCGACGCGACGGCCGACGAGTGTGATGCGGCTCGGATGGTCCACGGCATCGGCGTCCAGTATGGCTGGCAGCGCTATTACCCGACCGCGCGACTGGCCTCCCATGTGGTCGGGTTCACCAGCGCGGACAACCGAGGGTTGGGCGGGATTGAGTGCCAGTTCGACGTGGACCTGCGTGGCAAGGGGGCGCACCACACCTTCTTTGTCGATGCGCACCGTCGGCCGCTCGCCTTTTGCGTAGCCGACGGCGCCGGCGACACCGGGATGCCCACCAATGGCGTCGGTATTATCCTGACCCTGGACGCGACGATTCAGCAATTTGCACGCGAGGCTTTGCTTGAACAGTTCAAGCGTTACGAGGCCGAAGGCGCCACTGCCATTGCGGCCGACCCTCGCACCGGAGCGATTCTGGCGATGGTCTCGCTGCCGGACTTCGACCCTGCCGATGCACGGCGCACGGACCCGAACCTCTTCTGCAACCGCGTGTTGACCGATCAGTACGAGCCGGGCAGTATCATCAAGCCGATTATTGCTGCGATCGCCCTCGACACCGGCGTCGTGAACACCCACGAGACGATCTTCTGCGAGAACGGCCACTATTCCGGTCGGGGCTTCGGCCGCATCAGCGAATTCCGCGAAGGATTCGGCGACTTGGCTGTGCGCGATATTCTGGCGAAGTCCAGCAACATCGGAATGGCCAAGATCGGGCAGCGTACCGGACCCGAACGACTCTACAAAGGGCTCACCCTCTTCGGTTTCGGTAAGAAAGTCGGCATCGAACTGCCCGGCGAGGCGGCAGGGTTACTGCGGCCCCCAGATCAATGGAACGGCTACAGTGTCACCCGCATCCCGTTCGGTCAGGAGATCTCCGTCACTGCTCTGCAAATGCTGCGGGCGTTCTGCATGCTGGCCAACGGCGGACGCCCGGTACAGCCCTACCTGATAAAGGCCGTTGTCGAGCCGGACGGGTCCATCGTGAACGTTCGCCCGCCGGCCCTCCGGGTCGGCTACGTGATCAAGCCGGAAATCGCCAAGTGGATTGTCACTGAAGCGATGACTGCCGTGGTCAATGAAGGGACCGGTAGGAGGGCCAAGCTCGAAAAGTGGCAGGTTTTCGGCAAGACCGGCACCGCGCAGTTGGCCCGTACCGACGGGCCAGGCTATGAGGACCACGCTTACGTGGTCTCCTTCATGGGGGGCGCTCCGGTCGACGATCCCAAGGTGATTGTGCTGGTCTCCATTCGTCGGCCCAACTACGCGGTACACAGGGGGCTCACCGGCGGCGGCACGATCGTGGCCCCCGTTGCCGCCACCATCCTCGAAAAGACCCTCACCTACCTCGAAGCAACGGAAGGTCTCAAGGCTACGGCAGAGCCCACCCCGGCCCCAAGCTGACCGCGGCCCAATCGCCGCCGGCGGGTGGTAATCCGATCTTGGTCGAGGGGCGAATTCAACATGGCACACCCTTAGCTGCAAGGCAAGCTGTTGACCCACGCGCTACCTCGATAACTGAAAGCCTCTTGCGACGCCTATGGTAGCGCGATGTCCGTGAGCGGCGTGCCGACGTAGCCGGCGTCGGCGCAGTACTGGATGACCTCGCGTCCCAGCGGAGCGGCGTCGCGGGAGCCGCTCTGCCCGCCCTCGACAACGACGACCACGGCGATCTTGGCGCCATCGCTGTCCTCGGTGAAACCGGCGAACCATGCGTTGTAAGGTTTTTCGGTGGATCCGGTCTTGCCGTAGACCTTCACGCCTTGGCCGTCCAGCCCGCTGGCGCGGAACGCGTTGTAGGCGGTGCCGCCCGACTCGTTGACCACAGCGCTCATGCCGTCATAGACCACCTGTAGTGTGGCCGCGGAAATCTGCAGGTCGACAGGCTCTTGCGGAGCGTCGGACACTGGGACCTTGGGCTTGAGAAAAAGTCGAGGCGGTTTGTACTGTCCGCCGCGCGCGAGCGTGGCGAAGGCGTTGGCAACCTGCAGCGGCGTGGCCCAAAGGTTGCCGTGGCCGATGCCGAACAGGCGTTTATCAACATCGCGCATTGGGGGAATGTCGTTGGGAGAAGCGATGGTCGCGGCGGCCGGGTGCCAACTGATCTGGCCCGGATCCTGCAGGAACCGACGCGGCGGTCCTTCGACCGGTGACGGCAAGGAGTTCTCGATGGGCAGGCGCTGCCCGTAGCCGAAGAGAAATAGCCAGCGCTGCAGGATCGGGGATGCGAGCCGGTCGGCCAGGTGCGAGAAGTAGATATTACAGCTACCTTTTATGGCATTACGGGCGTTGTTGACCCAGCGCTCGTCGTGCCCATGACCGCTTCTCCAGATCAAGCAGTTGGGCCAGCCCGCCGGCGCCGGCTGGGCCGGGCAACTGATGGGTTCTTCGGGCGTGATGGCACCAGATTCCAGGCCGGCGATGAGAATGAACGGTTTGACCGAGGAACCGGGCAGATAGTGCTCGTTGATCGCGCGGTTTCGCAGGGGCTCGTTCGGGTCGGTGCTCAGTTGGCCGTAATCGCTGCGCACACGGTTGAGATCGTAGGACGGCAGGCTGACCAGCGCCAGGATGTCGCCGGTGCGGATGTCGAGGACGACGACCGCGGTGTTTGCGTCAGCGTTCGGGTTGAGCTGCGGATCGGTGAGGTACTCCTCGATTTGTTGCTGGAGCTCGATGTCAAGGGTGAGTTGGACATCCTGACCGAACTGGGCTTGCGTGCTGCTGACGAGGTTGCCGTCGATGTCCGTGGCCTGCTCGCCGCGCCGGCCCCGCAGGATCACTTCGCAGACATACTCGACGCCGGGCCGCCTGCCGCAAACGTCGCCCGGCAGGTATCGGGCCAGCGGATCGTGCTTGAACAGTTCCTTGTCGCGGTCCTGGGTCGCCAGGCCGGTCCAGCCGATGGTTTGAGCGGCGACCGAGCCGTATGGGTAATGACGAAAACCGGTCGGCACGATCCGGATGTCGTTGATATCCATGAATTCCATTTGGGCCGCGAAGACATCGTCGTCCGTCTTGAGATCGATCAGAAAGTAGTTCTGGTCCAGCTCCGGGATGTCATCCACTTTCATTGTCATGCGGTAGCGATCGAGCTGGTTGGGAACCTGCCGCTCGAATTCGGGCAAAGCCGCCGAGGGTGGGATGCTGTTGATGCGATTGTCGTACCGGGCGGTGAAGTTCGGGTCAGGCCCGTGACGGTACCACGCCAGGAAAGCCCGCAGGTTCCAGATGTAGTTGTTAATGCTCTGGATGCGGCCCTCGACATCTCGCTCGCTGACGCCGAACTTGCCGCAGTCGCGCATGATTCTTTCCAGGTCGGCGCGTTTGGCGGCCACCTCAGCGTGAAAGTCGTACAGCGAGGGGTCGTCGCTCTTGGTCCTGGCCATCAGCTCGGTGGTCTCGACCACGCGCCTGTCCCAGAAGGAGCTGAGTCGATAACTGATAGCGGCCTGAAACTGTGGGATGTCGGTGGCCAGGATGTTGCCGTGGCGGTCGAGGATGTCCCCGCGCACGGTGCCAAACAGTCTCGACTGGCCCTTTTGGCGTCCTAGTGCCGCGATTTCCTCCTGAAGCTCGGAGTCGGCCAGCAACTGAATCTGCACCAGCCGCGAGACGCCGATCAGCAGAAGCAGCAGGCTGGCGCCGACGCATATCTTGACCCGCCGGTCATACATACCCACGTCATTCGAGACTCTATACACGAGATGCTCCCGCTGTTGGACCCGGCCCCAGTGCAGTGATGGTTTGCTCGCGCGACGGCTATCTCAATAGCGACCTGCGCCCGCGACGTCTGCGTCTGGAACCGTTTATATGCATCCACCAGCGCACCGGCAAGCACAAAAACGGGCCGATGATCGCCGACAACAGTGGCTGCCAGAAGAACTCCCCGGCCGCGTGCGCCGCCATGGGCTCGGCGCGCAGGCGCACCAGCAGATGCGTCAGCGCCGACGTCAGAACACCGACGATGAAGATGGCTGCCGCCTGGTACGGCAGCCGCTTGAGAGAAATCGTATCGTGCAGGTCGGACAGCAACGTGCCCAAGAGACCGAAGCTGATGATTCGCGGACCCATGAATCCCATGGCCGGGCTGGCCAAGTCAGCGGCGAAACCGATCGTAAAGGAGGCTATCACCGCGTCCCTCGACCCGGCGTGGATCGCAAAGAAGACCAGCAGAATCAGTAGCAGGTCCGGCTTGATGTCGGGGCTGACGATCCACACCGTCCCAAGAAAGCTGGTTTGCAGTATCGTCGCAGCGACAATGAGCGCCGCAAACCGTAACCAACGCATTCAATCGCACCTCATCTCGGTAGGGTCCTGGTTGGATGCCGCCGTCACCGGCCGGGCACGATCACGGCGACTTCTTGCAGGGTAGCGATGTCACAGGTCGCGCGCACGGTGATGTCCCGCAGTAGAGGGTTGTCCGGGTCCTTGCCGCATTCGGTCACTCGCCCGGCAATAACCGGCACGTCGAGGTGAGCCTGTCTACGGACGTAGACCGGGTCTTGCGGGGCCACGGCGCGCCGCGTCGATACCAGCGGGATCTTAGCGATGCCGCCGCCGCGTCCTTCCATCAGGCCGTGTATTCCCGACAGGCCAATCTCCACTGGGATCTTCGACGCCGGGTTGCTGATCAGCTGGACCATGGCCGCGTGGGGCAGGACTTGGGACACCTGGCCGACAAGGCTACGGTCGCTCAGGGCTACGACGAATTGACCTACCACCACGTCGTCTTCCTGGCCGCGGTTGATAATCAACTCCGTCTGCGCCGGGTTGACCACCGTGACGCCGGCCACCAGAAGCCCTATGCGATCCGATTTCAGGCTCTCGCGCAGCCCTCTCAGTTGCTTGTTCTCCGCGCGGATTTCCCGGAGCATCACCTGGAGATTGGCAATATCGTTCCTGAGCAATTCTGTGTTCCTGGCCAGCACGTCGGCGTCGGTTTCAGGCGGCGTTGAAGCCAGTGTCACCGTGCGTCCCGCCGACAACGGTACGCGAAACACGTTGGCATACACCAACTGCAGGCGACTGGTCACACGCGCCGGGGTAAACAGGAAGATCAGTCCGCCCAACATGAAGTAGGCGAACAGCATTCGCTTGGATATCCTGGTCCACTTCCGTGTCATAACCGTCGCGCTTCTGGATAGCGTGAAAACCGCGGACCACCCCCCGATGGATGAAGGTCGTCGTCCCTACGTGACTACTCCCACCCTCGTTCACTGTGGTCCATGGTATCCTTCCATATTTCCAGGTTCTCCAGGTAAACGCTCGTGCCGCGTGCAACGCAACTGAGTGGGTCTTCGACCGTATGTACTTTCAAACCCGTGGCGTTGCTCAGCACGGTGTCCAAGCCTCGCAGCAAAGATCCTCCGCCGCAAATGTGGACGCCGTTCTCGATCAGGTCGGCAGCCAGCTCCGGCTCGGCCTTTTCCAACGTTGCCGTGACGGCGTCGATGATTGCCGTTATGGGGTCCTTAAGGGCTTCGCGAATTTCCTCGCTGGTGATGACGATCTTTCTCGGCAGGCCGGAGATCGTGTCCCGTCCGGCGATCTCCATCGTCAT
Organism: uncultured Pirellulales bacterium; assembly: GCA_964527825.1. GTDB lineage: Bacteria > Planctomycetota > Phycisphaerae > Sedimentisphaerales > Anaerobacaceae > JAFGLV01. The sequence continues at coordinate 2,248 of CAZGRF010000104.1, read as the reverse complement.
CTCTTCTTCGAGCGGAGCGGCCGAGCCGATCTGAATCTTGACTTTCTCCGCCCGCGGCTCGCCGATGAGGAGGTTATAAGTCTTCTTGAGGTGGTTGATGATCGCCTCGTCCATGTCGTCACCGCCGATCCGGATGGATTCCGATGTGGCGATGTCCGCCAGACTCATGATGGCCACCTCGGTGGTTCCCCCGCCGATATCGACGATCATTGAGGCGGTGGGCTCGGTGATGGGCAGTCCCGCCCCAATGCCGGCCGCCATCGGCTCGTCCACCAGAAAGACCTTGCGCGCTCCGGCGCGCTCGGCGCTGTCGACCACGGCGCGGCGTTCGACGGCGGTGATACCGCTGGGCACCGCAATGACTACGCGGGGCCGAACCAGGCCGCCGCGGCCGTGAACTTTTCGGATAAAATAGCTCAACATTGCCTCGGTGACTTCGAAGTCACTGATGACGCCGTCTTTGAGCGGACGAATCGCGCTGATCGAGCCGGGGGTCTTGCCGAGCATCTCGCGCGCCACTAGGCCGACCGCCTCGCCGTCATTGAGGACGATGTTCGTGCCTTTGCGGACCGCCACCACGGAGGGTTCATTGAGGACGATACCTTTGTCGCGGACGCACACCAGCGTCGTACAGGTACCGAGATCGATACCCATGTCCATGCTGAACATGCCGAGGATTGAGTCCAACAGCACAATCGACTCCTTTCTGAGATTGCCGCTGGCATATTGGAGTGCCCGAAGGCAGCACCGTCAAGAGGAAACTGGTTAGGGCATGCCAAAAATCGTCTGATACTGGGTGAAGCACTCGTAGGCGACAAAGGCTGCCGTTGCCAGGACGACGCCAAATGCGACGGCCAAGACGGCCGCGTAGAGATTACTGGGGACGGGTACTTTCGCCCCCCGTGATTGCGGCATTGGACTCATGTATCGTGAACCTCCCGGTAACGAAGCCAGACAACACGCCCCTCGCGGGGGACCGGCTCACAGATTCGTTGTAACCATGTCTCCGATTCGGGGTTCGGTCTGAACCAGCTTCAGGGTCCCGACGGATCGCTCGGTATCGACATACAGGATTTCGACATTGCAGACGAACTGGTCACCACGCGTCACATGGAACTTCATGTTCTGCTTGACGCCGGCAGCCGTTCCGATGGAGATGGCCGCCAGCGAGTTCTTGATGTCCAGGTCGGTGATGCGCCCGTTTAGCGCGATGTCCTGAGGTGCCGGCGCCGCCGGCTGGGCGATGCCCCGCGTGGGCGTCACGGGCTTGGGGGCCGGGGCCATCTTGCCATACTGCTGCAGATACTGATTGAGCCGGCTCTCGAGGTCCTGGTTGGCCTCGACGAGCTGCCGGTTCTTGTCTTGCAGCGTGGCGATGATGGACATCTTGTCCAACAGGGTCTGATTGGTCTCGGCCAGCTCCTTGCCCAGTCTGGTCTGGTCGGCCAGCAGGGCAGTGACCCGCGTCTGATCGGCCTGGGACTGTCCCAGTTGCTTGGCCTGGGTCTCGTTGGCCAGCTTGACCGTCGCTCCCATGTTCGCGACGTCCTGCACCAACTGGGCGTTCTCACGTTTGACGCTGTCGAGCTGGGCCTGGAGATTGGAGATGTTGATCGTCATTTCGCTGATCTGCTCTTCGAGAGCTTTCTTCGTCTCCTCGGTGGCTTGCTTGGCCTGGGTCAGTTCTTCTTCGGCATCACGCTGGCGGTTCTTGGCGACCTGAACGTCACTGCGCTGCCTCTCGGCGGTCTGCCTGTAGTTCTCGGCATTGGCAACATACGTCACGACGACCCCGCAAAGGAACAGCGAAAAGACCGACAGCAGGACAATCAGAACCTTCGTAAGCGTACTCAAGACAGGCTCCTTTCACGAATCCAAACGTTCTTGCAGTACTCTGAAACCATGCACTATCGGACCCTGGGCGACCTTGACGATGAGCAGTTGAAAGCGCCTCGTGGCTGCCGGAAGTAACACACTCCTACCCAAGTCCTGATACTGCAACTGCGTACCATAATTTTACGCCAAAGGCCCATAAAGGTCAAGTCATTTTTCCTAAACAGCCTAAATAGAATGGGTTTATGTCGGCCCTGGCTGGCCCCTAAGAAGGCTTGAATGGTCGGTGGGCGTATGCCTATTCGCCCCCACCCAGCCCATAGGGTGCGCCCAGCGCACCGATCCCGGCTGCGATGGGATTACAGATTGTCCATTGGATTACGCAGGTGTAAGCCATCGCCGAGCAAGGGGAATT
>CAZGRF010000103.1:0-10542 GCA_964527825.1 uncultured Pirellulales bacterium | reverse complement strand
CTCGTCGCGGTCGGCAATCGCAGCCGTCGCCTCGCGCACAGCCAACTCGATCCTGGCCCCGAGGGTCAAGATCTCCTTCTTGAGATTCTCGATTTCTCTACGCAGATGTACCGCCATGGAATCGTCCTTCTGATGGGAGTTCCGCGTTTACGCGGTCCCGAACCGCCTGAAGGCGGAACTCCAAACGCGCCTCGTAACCGCAACCACCCGACCGGTCTCCTTCTGATTCAGTATCTCACCTCGCGCGGCGTCCCGGAACCAACAGGATACCTGTTCTCGCGGTCCTGGAAAAGGACCTGCCCTACCTTGTCGGCAACCAGTGTGCTGCGAACGTAATCGAACGACGCGGGAAGCTCGTTGATGATCTCGATTCGGCTCCACGGAACCACTCTGACCATCAAACCGCCGATCTGAATATCCTCCGGCTTGGTGACTACCCGGCCGAAGTGATAGCTGCGGCAGTGCAAGCGCACATAGGAATCGGTGATTTCCAGGACCCTGCCGACCAGCAAGTGGTTGTGCGCGTCCGGATAGTTCTTGATGGTCCGAACTTTCCATACTGCCACTTTCTGGGCCCGCTCGACCGTGTCAGCCAAACCTGCCTGTGACATAATCCTCAGTCTCCTTCTTGCCGGGGTTGCGGAAGATCTTCGCGGTCCGATCGTACTCGATCAGCTTGCCCATGTAGAAGAACGCCGTTCTCTCGCTAACCCGTGCGGCCTGCTGCATGTTGTGCGTGACAATGACGATGGTGTACGTGCTCTTAAGCTGCTCCATCAGGTCCTCGATGCGGCCGGTGGCGATGGGGTCGAGGGCCGAGCAGGGCTCGTCCATGAGCAGCACGCGGGGTCGAGTCGCCAAGGCCCGGGCAATGCAAAGACGTTGCTGCTGCCCGCCGGAGAGGGCCAGCGCCGATTTCTTCAGATCGTCCTTGACTTCGTCCCAGATCGCGGCGGCCTTCAGGCTCTGCTCTACGATGAGCTGCAGCCGGCCTTTGGCCCTAGCTCCCTGCAGACGCGGGCCGTAGGCAACATTGTCGAAGATGCTCTTCGGGAACGGATTGGGCTTCTGGAAAACCATGCCCACCTGCTGGCGGAGATTGACCAAATTGGTGCGCTTGTCATAGACGTCTTGCCCGTCCACCGCCAGGCGGCCTTCGGCCCGGACGTGGGGAATTAGATCGTTCATCCGGTTGATACTGCGCAGGAAGGTGCTCTTGCCACAGCCGCTGGGGCCGATGATGGCCGTGACACTGCAGGGGTAGATATCCATCGTGATGTCTTGGACACCCACCTTCGACCCGTAGTACAGGCTGAACCGCTCCGAACGGATGATGGCGCACTGACACGCCGCGGAGGGGACTCTGGATGTCCTCTCTCGACGATGGTCGATCGTCACCCTGGCCTGGATGCCGGATTCCTTGGTGTCGTGCGGTGCGGCTGCCACTGGCATGGGCTCTTCCCTCTCGTCTATGGGAGGATCACTTTCAGGTGTCACGAGACTGGACATCAGTGCCCTTTCAGTTTCTTGAACACGCGCGATCGCAGCGCGATGGCCATCGCATTCAGAACCAGGATCAGCAGGATGAGCGTGACTGCCATCCCGTACTGGTTGTGCGGCACCATCATGGCCAGACGATCGCCGACGGCAATCCCGTAACTACCATACGACAACGTTCGTGTCGGTTCAAACGCCGATTTGGGCACCGGACCGATCCAGACGGCCCCCGTGAAGAGAATCGGGGCGGTCTCGCCGGCAATCCGGCTCAAGCTCAGAATCATTCCCGTCAAGATGCCCGGCAAGGCAGCCGGAAATGTGACGGCGATAAACGTGCGAAACTTGCTGGCTCCGAGGGCTAGGGAGCCCTCCTTGTACGCTTGGGGCACGGTGCGAATAGCCTCTTCACTGGCCCGAATCATCACGGGCAACGTCAATATGGCCAGGGTCATCGAGGCCCCGAGGATGCAGGGCTTCGGCTCGAACCCCAGCAACGGGAAGAGAAACAGAATGAAGAATGCCAGGCCGAACAGCCCGAAGACGATGCTGGGCACGCCCGCCAGCGTGTTGATGCTCATCCGGATGATGCGCATCACCCAGTTGTCTGAGGTGCACTCCACGAGATAGGCCGCAGCGATGACACCGAGGGGGACGACGAAGAGCATGCCGAGAATCGTGATGAGCACGGTGCCGAGCACCTCGGGCCCAACGCCGCCGAAGTAGTGGCTATCGACATTGTCGTCGAGGAAGAACTGCCAATAGGCGGTGAACCTGGGATTGAGCATCTTGTCGGCGTTCGCCTCGACGTATTCAAACAGCGGCGCCAGGGCCGTGCCTGCAAACAGCTCGGCCCTCGACGTCTCCACTCGCACGAGCGGCGCATTCGGCTCGACGGCCGTCCAGACCTCGCGGTACTTGAGTTTATGAAGCAGGTCCCGGGCCTGATCCCAGCGGGTAGCACCGTAGCGCAGCATCGCCAATGGCGGCGCCGTGTTGCCCGAACGTGGGCCAAGAAGGCCCGGCCTTTCATTCGTGCCAAAGAGAATCTGTTCGACCTCGTCCAGAGCCACCATGTACTCGTGGTGTTTGCTCAGGTCGACGTGTTCGGCTGCTTCAAGGAAGTCTCCGGCGAGTTTGAAGAACCCTTCGGCGCTGGCGCCTTTGAAGGCCGGGTCGTCCGCGGATTGCAGGACCTCCTGGACGTCCGTTCGTATCTCGTTGATATCCTGGCTGTGGAAGGCCGCTTCGAGCGTGTCGCGAATCTTCCGGCTGCGCTGCCTCAACTGGGTGTATTGCTCCGTCGGCACATTGTTGTAGCGCAGCTCCTGCCCGAACTCGCGATGAATTCTCCGCACCTCATCCGACATGGCGTCGATATCGATACCTTTCTTGAAGGCATCGACCAGAGCGTACACCTGCTGGCGGGCCTGCTCCGTCCGGGCCGTCTCGACCTTCAATGCTTCGAGGTCGCCGCGCTCGAATAGGTCCCGCTGCATCTTGCGGAATTCGACCGTGCCCTTGAAGAAGACGGCGCTGCTACCACGATAGACCATCGGCCCCAGCACCCCAATGAGCACGAGGGTGAGAAGCACCACTGAGAAACCAGTCAGCAGGGTGAAGATTCGATCCAGCGTTCGCCGCGCGCGCAGATTCATCTATCCCTTCCCCGAAGCCTTCTTCGCCCGCGACAGAAAATACTCGCTGACGACGTTAAGAACGAAGGTCATAAGCAGCAGGACAACGCCGACGGCAAACAGGGCGCTGCGATGTGAGGAGCCTTCCGGCGCCTCGCCCATCTCACCGGCGATGGTCGCCGTCATCGTTCGTATCGACTGCGATAGGTCCCACCACGGATGTGGAATCTGCGTGGCGTTTCCGGAGGCCATCCAGACCACCATCGTTTCGCCGATAGCTCGCATCATGCCGAGAACGACGGCCGCGATGATGCCGCTGTGAGCGGCGGGGATGACTACCCTGACAACCGTTTCCAGACGCGTCGCGCCGAGGCTGTACGAGGCCTCGCGCAGCTCACGGCCCAGTGCCGAGATCGAGTCCTCGCCGACACTGATGATCGTCGGCAGAGCCATGACCGCCAGAATCAGCGAGGCGTTCAGGGCGTTCGCGCCCGTGGTGAAGCCGAAGTGCTTCTGCATCCACGGCGCCAGAACGAGAACCGCGAAGAACCCGTAGGCGACCGAAGGGATGGCCGCCAGGATTTCAACGATGGGCTTGACAATGTTCCTGACCTTCCACGAGACGATGTCACTGAGAAACACTGCCGCCAGAATGCCCAATGGGACAGCAAATAGCAACGCGGCCAACGAGACATAGAGCGAGCCGACGATGAGCGTCACCGCGCCGAAAGCCGGCGATTCGGCTGTCGGATGCCAGGCCCGGCTCGTCAGGAATTGGCTGATGCTGTGGCCCGTGAGGAAAGGGATTGACCGCAGGATGACGAAGCTGAGAATCAGGAAGACCGCCAAGACCGACACGGACGTGAGCACGAAGAGCATCGCCCGGCCAAGGTGGGCGCTGATGAACCCCACGAGGTCTTCGCGGGGGGTAAGTGCCAGCGGCCGAGGGGTAGCATCGGCCGCTGGCTCCAGTGTGAGAGTCAAGTCCCTGTCACTCATCTCATCCTGCGCGAAACATCGAAGGGAAGCGCCCTCCTCTAATAATTCGTCAGGGGCACGAATCCCTTGGCCTCCACGAGTTCCTGGCCCTTTTCTGATAGGTAGAAGGTGCAGAACTTGTGGACCATAGACCCCAGCTTGGGATAGCCGTTGGTGAACATGAACAGCGGCCGGGCCACAGGATAGGTGCCGCTGGCGATGGTCTGCCGCGTCGGCTGAATTCCGTCCACTCTTATCGCCTTGACGGAGGCATCGACGAAGCCCAGCCCGACGTAACCAACGGCGCCGCGCGTCGTCTTGACCCGGGCCTGCGCCTGTGGATTGGAATTGACGTACTCCACACCCGGCCCCATGTTCTGTTTGCTCATGACTAGGGATTCGAACGTCTCATACGTGCCGGAGGAAGAATCCCGGCTGATCACCACGATCGGCATATCCGCCCCGCCGACCTGGTTCCAGTTGGTGACCTTGCCCATGTAGATGTCACGAATCTGGGCCGTGGTCAAAGCGGCAACCGGATTCGACGGGTGCACGACCACGCACACTCCATCCATGGCGACCACGTGCGCTACCGGAAGGACCCCATTGCTCACGGCCTTCGCGAACTCGTCCGCTTTCATGAACCGGCTCATGTCAGCGATATCGCAGCGTCCGTCGATCAAGGCCGCCGCACCGTCGCCGCTGCCGGTCTGGTTGACGGTGATCCGCAGATCGGGGTAGACCTTCTTGAAGTACCCAGCAAATGCGTCTGCAATCGGCCCCACGGTCGTAGAACCTTCGATCTGAAGGGTCTCCGCCGGTGCGGCAACACCCAGCACCAGCAACAGAATTGTACCCACAACAATCTTCTGCATACAAACCCCCTTTTGATCTTGTATACGCCAACTGTGTTAGATCTGCGTTAGCGTTCGGTTAGGCATCCATAAGAGGCAGAGCCGATGCACCGTTTCAGAACTTCAGCACCAGATCGCCCTGGAGTCTGCTGTAGTCCAGATCGGGGCCGGCTCGGTCGATGGTGTCGAGGAAGTACGTTACGCCTGCCTTGACGTTCTTGGCCACCTGATAGGCAAAGCTAAAGAGATGACCCTGTCCGCCCGTGCCACCGCCGATGAAGTCAGAATCGGTGAAGGCCCCGACGACCGCGTCGGCCTGGAGATCGCGATAGTTGTAACCGAACTGCCACGAACCAGGGTCTTTGGCCTTGTTGATCGTGGCCCCCGCCAGCCAGCCGGTGTCCTGATCGGTGACGGCGCTCGTGTTGGTGACCCAGTCGCCGAAAGCCGAGCACGGCATGCCGAACAACTTCGTGGTGTACTCAGCGAACACCTCGAGAAGATCGTAATCGCTGGCCCACGTATTGCCGGCCCCCGCGGTATTGCCCGCGAGGATGCCGTACACGTCTTGCCGGCCCTGGAGGTTGGTGTAGTTGAAGTAGCTACCGCCGATGACCAAGGTGTCAGGATTGCCGAAGGTCTGGGTGATATAGCCCTGGACACCGAACAAGCCTGTGTCCACGCCGGCGGAACTCTCGTTGACCCAGAAGCCGCCGCCGTTGATCTGCGCCTTCGTCTTCTCGCCCAGCGAGAAGCCGTACTGCCCCGAAATACCCTCTGGGTTGAGGTCGCTGTCCCAGATCAACTGGTTCTTGCCGACCGCCAGGAAGGGGTTCTTGACCTTACCGCCAAGAACATCAAGCCCCTTCACGGCCATGGGATGGTAGTTGAAGTAGGCCAGGTCAAGCCAGATGTCCTTACTCGAGAAATACTGGGTCAGATCCTGGTTGGCGGAAATCGGGTCCCCGATATCGTAGACGTCCTCTTCCATGAGATCGACCAGAAGATCCCGTTGACCGGAGGCCAGCCTGAAGCCCACATCCCACTCGTCGTTGACCTTGGCGTCAAGGCCGATACGGGCCCGGATGCGGTTACGATGTCGCTCGGGCTTGCCCTCCTTGTCTATGAACTCGTAGCGGTACCGGAAGTCGCCGGACCACTTGGCGTTCTTCGCCCACTCCAGGGCCTGCGGGATGATTCCCTCCTTCTTCTCAGCCTCGGCCTTCTCCGCTTCCTCCTTCTGTGCGCGCTCCTTGAGTCTCTGCCTGGCCTCCAGTTGGTTGATCCGGTCCTCCAGATCGACGGTGCGCTGTTTCTGGTCGGCTAACTCCTGCTTGAGATCGTCAAGCTCATCGGCGGGCACCGCCGGACCAGCGGCCGCAACCACCGCCAGAATGACCACAAACAGACTCCACTTCCTCAATTGTCCCTTGCTCATTTCAGCGTCTCCAACAAGGTACTCTGTTGCTTCGGACCCCTCAGGCCATGCCTGGCAGCGCCCCTGTTGAATCTCCTGCGCTCTAGATACCGCGGCCGCATTAGGAGTGCATCAGGCTTGCGTTAGAATTGTGTTAGACATCGGGGTGTTATGTCAAGGTCGATGGCTCACCCCGCCGGGGGCAAACCACGTTTGGACCTGCCAGCACAAAGGCTTCGAATCTGATCGCGCCGATACGGCCCTATTCGCAGGGCAGACGCAAGGTGAACGTGCTGCCCTTGCCGGGCGTGCTGCTGACGGTCACGTGGCCGCCGTGAACAAGGGTGATATGCTTGACGATGGCCAGACCCAGACCCGTGCCGCCTAATTTGCGGCTGCGACTCTTGTCAACCACATAGAAGCGCTCGAAAATGCGTGTGAGGTGCTCCTGCGGAATGCCGCAGCCGGAGTCGCTGACGTCGATGGCCACGTCTCCGTCCTGCCGACGGACCTCGATGTCAACCTTGCTGCCCTCATCGCTGTACTTGACGGCATTGTCCACCAAGTTGATGACGGCCTGCTCCAACAGCGGTGCGTTGATCCTGGCTTCGACATCGTCGGGACAGGACAATTCGACCTTCACTTGCTTCTGTTCGGCCCGAACGCTGACCAGCTCGATGGCCGCCTCCAGGACGGGACGCAGCGCCACTGTCTCGAACAGGATCGCCCGCCGCTCCGCCCCTTCTTCCAGGCGCGAGAGGCTCAGCAGGTCGTCGATAATGGCATTGAGCCGGTCGGCATGCTTGGCAATGATGCCCAAATAGCGCTGAGTCTGTTCCGGATCGCCTAGATCGCCTTCCCGCAAGGCCTCCACGAAGCCCTGGATCGAGGTCACCGGCGTCTTCAGCTCGTGCGAAACGTTGGCTACGAAGTCTCGTCGCAGGTTCTCCAGCCGATGGATGCGGGTCATATCGCTCAGGACAATGACCGCCCCAGCGCGGTCGGCCTGCGGATCGGCCAGGCTCGCGCCGTGAACGCGGAAGAAGCGCCCACCCTCTTCAGGGAAGAAGACGTCGCCCTCTGTGGGTCTACCGCTCTCCAGCGTCTCGCGCACGAACTGCTGCAAACCCACGTTGCGGATGACCTCTTCGACATTGCGTCCCTGAGCGTGGGCCGGGTCGATGCTCAGCAACTGCGCGGCGGCGTTGTTGACGCTTACAATCCGACCGTGCGAATCCACCGCCACCACCCCTTCGAGCAGACTGGAGAGAATCGCCTTCACTTCGTTCCGCTGCTGGGTTATGGTGCCAATTCGGTCCTGGAGCTGGGTGGCCATTTCATTGAGCGCCTTGGCCAGCTCGTCCAACTCGGCGGCTCCGGCCTCGGGGACCCGGATATTGAGCTGGCCTTGCGCGAACAACTGCGCGATGCGCTGCATGCGCGTGATGGGCTGACTGATCCGGCGTGAAATCAGGAGGCTGAGAAACGCGGCACACAGGGCCACGATCAATCCAGCCCAGACAATCGTGACATAGATGCGACCGAGCGCATGATCGATGTCCGTGACAGGGATGGCCGTGCGCACCACGGCCACCGGCTGGCCCTCCTCCCTGATCGGGACGGCCACGTACATCATGTTCTTCCCAAGCGTCGGGCTGGGGCGCACCGACTGCCCGAATCCCTCTCGCATCGCGTCGATGATTTCAACACGATTGGAATGGTCCTCCATCCGTGCCGGGCTCTCGTCCGACTCCCCCAGGACTCTTCCCTCGGCCGTGATGACCGTCAGACGCATCTGGCCACTTCCGGCCTGGGCCAGCTTCTTACACAGCGTGTCCATCTCGCTGGGTGTCCCGGTCCGGAGAGTCTCGGCAACCTGCGAAGCCGCCACGTCCGCCACCAGACGAAGCTCCTCCTTAAGCTGATCGAGGTAGAAACCGCGCAGGGTATAGGACGAGTACACCGTGGCGACCAACAGGGCCAGGACCGTAATGGCCAGGAACGACGGATAGAGCTGCCAGATCAGCCTTCTTCTGAACATCCATTCATCCTTCCTGCGCGGCGACGGGACCCGCTACGGCGCCGGGTCTATCTTCTTGGGCTTCACGCCCTCCCACTGCAGACCGCCAATTATCGCTTGGGCAATATTCGTCAGATGATCGCCGATCTTCTCGACGTTGTCCACCAGGTCGATGAAGATCAAACCCGTCACGGCCGAGCAAACACCATCCGTCATGCGCGCCACGTGGCTGCGTCGGAATTCCAGCTGCATTTCGTTCAGCTTGCGTTCGCGGGCCAGCGCGGGCCGAGCCTGATCAACATTGCCGCTCTCCAAGGCAGAAATAACATCGGTGAACATCTGCGCGATCTCATCCTTCAGACCGGCGGCCTCCTGCATCGCCGCGTCACTGAACGACTGCTTCTGCTGGATCTTGCGTTCGGCGATCTCAGCGATATTCACGGCGTGATCGCCAATGCGTTCAAGATCGTTGACGGCGTGCAACAGCACGGGCAGTTCGGTGGAAACATCCTTCGACAGAGTCTCCTGGGAAAGATCGGAGAGATACGACGTGATCTCCAACTGAAAGGCGTCCGTCTGATCTTCGGCTTCCCGGACCGCCCTGAAACTCTTGGGGTCGTCGGCCAGCATGCCGTCGACCGCCATTGTCACGGCCCGCTCAGCCGCCTTGGCCATGCGCACGATCTCACGCCGGGCCTGCTCGAGAGCCAGCACGGGAGTATGCAGGAGGTGCCTCTCCAAAATCACCGGCTGCCACACCACCTCATCCGGTCTAACCGGGAGGATCCACATGACGACCGCCTCAAGCACGCGCATCAGGGGGAGGAACACAATAGTGTTGAACACGTTGAACATACTGTGAGCAATCGCCAGGTAGACCATGATCGTCCCCTGCGACAACTTGAAGGGCGCGACCCATTCAACCGCATCGGCAAACCAACCCCACCTGACCAAGGGCAACATGTAGATCACGCCGATGACATTGAACACGGTGTGCCCCATCGCCGTGCGCTTGGCATTTCGGGATGTCCTCAGGGCCGCAATCTGGGCCGTGATCGTGGTGCCGATGTTATCCCCAAGGATGAACGGAATCGCCACGCGAAGCACGAGGTCCCAGTCCATGCCAAAGGCGCCCTGGAACGCCAACGTCTGAATCATCGCAATCGATGCCGAACTGCTCTGGAGAAGCATCGTCAGAAGGGTTCCGGCGATGACGGCCAGGATCGGATTGCCACCGAGCCATATCAACGCCTGCTTGGCGCCTTCGCTGTCTTTCAGCGGACCGAACGCCTCCTTCATGAAGTGGATGCCCATGAACAGCAGCCCGAAGCCCAGCATGATTTGCCCGACACTTCTGGCCTTCTCCGACTTGCCGACAACACTGAAAAGGAATCCCAATCCGATCAGCGGCAGCGCGTAGCTGCTTATCTTGAAGAGGGCGAATGCCGAAACAAGCCACGCGGTGAACGTCGTCCCGATATTGGCCCCCAGCACAACACACAGCGCCTGGCGCAATGTCAGCAGGCCCGCGTTGACAAGACCCACGGTCATCACCGTGGTCGCGGAACTCGACTGAATCAGACAGGTCACGGCCGCGCCCATCAGTACGGCAACCACACGGTGCTTGGTCAATGCTTCAAGCAGACTCTTGAGTTTCTGTCCGGCTGTCTTCTTCAGTCCATCGGTCATGAGCTGCATGCCGAAGAGAAACAGCCCCAACCCGCCGATCGTACCGAAGATCATGTCTTTGATATCCATGCCTGTCCTCTGACACTACTGCCACTTGACACGATGGTCCGCACCCCTCCGGCACAGAAGCCTGCGGACCTTGCCCTCTGGGGAGCATTCTCATGTTGACTGTAGAAAAGATGGTTTTCCTACTGACGATGTTGCTGGAAACTGCGCGACTCGGCAGCCTATTCTTCATTGTCCGGCGGCGGCCCTCCGCCGGCGATTTTCGGTTCCACACCGGCCCACTGCAGCCCTCCCATGACCGCCTGCGCAATGTTCGTGAGGTGATCGCCGATCTTCTCGACATTGTCGACCAGATCGATGAAGATCAACCCCGACTCGGGAGAGCAGAGCTGGTCGCGCATCCGCTCGACGTGGCTGCGGCGAAACTCCACCTGCATGGCGTTGAGA
>CAZGRF010000102.1:0-10570 GCA_964527825.1 uncultured Pirellulales bacterium | reverse complement strand
CAACTCTTTTCTTTAAAATTACTTATACAGACCGCACCCTTCTCCTGTATCGGCCCTCACAAAGAGCGCTTCTTGAGCGAATCCCCCGCACGAGGGCCAATTACGGAGAATCCTGACGTCCAGGTGTTACCATTCCGCAATAGGGGGCACTATCTTAACAGGCGTTTCGCAGGAATCGGCCTCGCGCCCGGTTTCTCTGGGCACGTCAGGATGCGAGGGAACTCGCCAACGCGGTAGGACAGGAAACGGGGAATCGGAAAGGAACTGGGCAGAAAAGACACCTACGGACCTTTCGGAAGAGGACAGGTGCAAACAGGCAGAAACGAGAGTTATCGAGGTCCTTCCAGATGCCAAATTGTCGCGCTAGACGACCTGGTTGAAGTCGTTCTTGTGCCTTCATTCGTGGCGGACGGGGACAGTCGTCCTTCCCCACATCGTCAAACCGTTTCAACACGAAAGGAAATAGGAATGCTGATAAGCAAGGCCATCGGGAGCGTTGCCGCAGTATTCATCATTGTGGGGCTGGTGCTGGCGGCCTCGTCGTACTCGCAAGTGCCTGGTGATGGACAGGTTGTGGATACCGAGGGCAGTGGCGACGTTGTCGCGGATGCATTAGCGGCGAATAGTAAGGATCATGAAGATCCGGAAGACTATGTTTGGGACAGCTCTGGAGTTGTTCAAGTCGCACTTAATGGAGACTCCATAATCGCAAATGGAGCCGGTGTGACTGTTGACGGCAGCAAGATGACAATTACGTCTGGAGGTACGTATAGCCTGAGCGGCGTTCTGGCCGATGGGCAGATCATCGTGGACTCCAAGAACAAGGGGACCGTAAGGCTCATTCTGGACGGAGCCTATGTCAGTTGCTCTTCGAGCGCTCCCCTCTTCGTGGAAAACGCAAAGAAGACGGTTATCGTCCTCACAGAAAACACTGAAAACTACGTCGCAGACGGGAGATCACATACTGTCGCAGACTCGGATGTGAACGAACCCAATGCCGCGATCTTCAGCAAGGATGACCTCACCATCTGTGGCGCCGGCTCACTGAGCGTTTGCGCCGATGTCAATGATGGCATCTCCAGTAAAGACGGGCTCATAATTGCAGGCGGCATCATCGACATAAACGCAGTGGACGATGGAATCCGGGGCAAAGACTATCTTGTTGTTCGCGGTGGAAAGACCACCGTGAAAGCCGGAGGCGATGGTCTCAAATCCGACAATGATGAAGATGCCGCAATGGGATACATTTCTATCGAGACCGGCGTAGTAAGCATTACCTCCGGAGCGGACGCTATTCAGGCCGAAACGGATGTCATCATCACTGACGGCGAAATCGGGCTATGCTCGGGCGGCGGCAGTCGCAACAGGATCGGTGTGAGCACATCTGCCAAGGGAATAAAGGCGGTTGTCAGCGTGGTCATCGGCGGCGGGAGTTTCGCAATCGACTCCGTTGACGATGCTGTCCACTCAGATGGAAGCATAGTGATCAATGGAGGTACGCTTGCCATTGCTTCCCGAGACGATGCCATTCACGCCGACGGCGCCCTGGAGGTCAATGGCGGCAACATCGCCATCACAAAATCTTATGAGGGGATTGAAGGTGCGACGGTCGCAATAAACGATGGCAGTATCCAAGTTGTCTCAAGTGACGACGGCATCATTGCAACGGAAGACCTCTCTATTGGGTACGGCGTAATAGACATTAGCGCCGGCGGTGATGCTGTTTCCGCCGGAACAGATGTCACGATCGTCGATGGCGAGATCATTCTATCTTCAGGTGGCGGCAGCAACAGTAAGGTCAGTGCAGGCACATCTGCCAAAGGAATCAAAGGAGTTGGCAGTGTGATTATCGACGGCGGAAACCTCACCATCAACTCCGCCGATGACGCCATCCACTCGAATGGGGCCGTGACAATCAACGGCGGCACGTATGTCATCTCCTCCGGAGACGATGGCATGCACGCGGACGCCGACTTAGTCATCAACGGCGGAGACGTTCGCATTGTCAAGTCTTACGAGGGCTTGGAGAGTGCCGATGCCGACATCACCATCAACGGCGGCAACATTCACATCGTATCGAGTGATGACGGCATCAACGTCGCCGCGGGCGGTGACAATTTCGGTATGGGTCAGCCCGGTCAGCCGGGTCGAGGCGGATTCAACCCTGCGCCTACACCCGTGACGGGAGGCGATTGCTATCTCTATATCAACGGTGGTTATCTTGCCATCGAGGCCGCGGGCGACGGTATCGATTCCAATGGTTCCATCGCGATGACTGATGGCGTGGTCATCGTCAACGGTCCCACGACCAACATGAACGGCGCTCTGGATCACTCTTCGTTTCAACTCACAGGCGGATTCCTCCTGGCGGCCGGCAGCTCCGGCATGGCGCAGGCCCCCAGTACAAACTCGACGCAGTACTCCATCCTGCTGACGTTCAACACCACCTTGCCGGGCGGCACTATGGTCCACATTCAGAACAGTGCCGGCGAGAACATCCTCAGCTTCGTGCCCACGAAACCGTATAGTTCTGTGGCGTTCTCGTCAGACAGACTTCTGAGAGGTTCCACCTATGATGTCTACTACGGAGGCAGTTCGACGGGCACGATCTGTGACGGTCTGTACGAAGGTGGAACCTACACCCCCGGCACCAAGTACACCAGTTTCACCGTTACCAGCATGGTAACGAATGTAAGGCGCTAGTCCCGGAATGCTTCGACCGCACTGGTTTGGTGGGCGATCTACCCGCATGGCAACCGAAGTCTGCCCCGCGTCGGACTGGCCCTATCGTCTGCACATGGGACGAATGACCATTCGCCTTTGCAGACGCTGCACCTCGAAGACCGCTGCAATCGAACGTGGTGGCGCCGAGTATGCGATTGACACTTGGCTCCCGATGTGTGGCCTGACTGCGCGTGAAGCACAGCCTCGTGAGGATGACCTGCCCTGCGGACGGGGGCACGGGATGAACTCGGAGACAAAGCCGCTCGGTGGGTGCTATGCCTTGCGTGTTTCCTCTGTCGAGGCCACCAGCAGCGACAGCAGGATGGCCCCGGCCACTGCCGGCGCGACGTCGAGTGAATTGATCGCCCGAAGTATCGCCATCGCAATGACAAGGCACGCAAAGCCGATGCCAAGGTATTTGAAGGTGGTTGGCTTGCACATCTTCATGGTTGTCTCCCATCGAGGGCCGGCACCCGGAGCTCGCAACGCGCGCAGGTCCCCAGGACAGCACCCCAATAAAGTATGGAAAACAAATGCAGGAAAGCCAAACGCCCCGCCCCATTGCCGACAGGCGGTGTTTGGCAGCCGGTCAGGATTGTGCTTGCAGGACGGCTGGTTTGCCGATAGACTCCGGCCGTATTCGAGGAGACAGTGGAACGAGAGCGATGACGCAAGTTCCCGAAAACTCGCCAGACATTGAGAAATGGCTCAAGCTCATGCGGGCCGATGGGGTCGGGCCGGTGTCGTTCGCCAAGATTCTCAAGCGATTCGGCTCGGTCGATGCGGCCTTGGGCGCATCGATCAGCGAACTGGCCCAGGTCGATGGGATCGGGTTCAAGACCGCTGAGCGAATCGCGGCGACGCGCGAGAAGTTCGATGCGGTTGCGGAACTGGAACTGGCTGAGAAGCTCGGTGTCTGGATCATTCACCTCCAAGACACACGCTATCCGACAGTCCTCAGGCAGATCTACGACCCACCGCCGGCGCTGTACGTCAAGGGGTCTCTGGGCCGGGAAGACAACCTTGCGGTCGCCATCGTCGGGTCGCGGCGGTGCAGTATCTACGGGCAAGAGCAAGCCTCACGCTTGGCGCACCTGCTTGCGGCATCAGGATTCACGATCGTCTCGGGGCTGGCACGCGGGATCGACACCGCTGCTCATCAGGGAGCTTTGGCCGCCGAAGGGCGGACTGTCGCCGTGCAGGGCTGCGGCCTGGCCAACATCTTTCCGCCGGAGAACGAGAAGCTCTTCGAGCTGATAAGTCACAGCGGTGCTTGCATTTCCGAGCTGCCGCTGCGGTACGAGCCGTTGCGGGAGAACTTCCCGCCCCGCAACCGGATCATCGCGGGGCTGTCTCTCGGCACCATCGTGATCGAGGCGGGCCTGCGCAGCGGCGCTCTGATTACCGCCCAGGCCGCCCTGGAGAGCAATCGAGAGGTCATGGCGGTGCCGGGTAAGGTCGATTCGCCGCTCAGCCAGGGTTCCCACCAACTCATCAAACAGGGCGCCAAGCTGGTCGAATCGGTCGAGGACGTCATGGAGGCCCTCGGCTGCATCGGCGACCAATTGAGAGAATACACGGCGCTGACAACCAGAAAGGCCACTGAGAAGGCCGAAACGCCGTTGTTCGAGGCCGCTCGGTTCAACCTGAAAGGCCACGAGAAGCAGATCTACGAAACCCTGAGCAAGGAACCGCAGCACAGCGACGAAGTCATTGCCGAGACCAGCCTGCCGCCGGGCGCGGTCAACGCTGCGCTCGTTTCTCTGCGTCTGAAGGGGCTCATTAGACACTTACCCGGGAACCTGTTCACCCGCCGGTAGAGACGCAAGATACTGCGTTTCCAGAATCTTGGGCTGCTGAAACGCAGAACGTTGCGTCTCTGCAGTGACCCCGGGCGTTGCGATGAGAGTCGCGGGTGTATTCCAGCCGGTCAGATCACAGCGGCTCTCAGACCATGCTGCTGTCCTATGACAACAGCGGGACCGGCACCGTCACCTACGGCACCGACGCCGCTGAGAACGCGGACAATCAGACTCTCGTCGCCTGGCACGAGCGGAGCATTCCGACGGCCGAAATTGTCCAATTGGCGGCGCCGTGGCCACCAGTCTGGACAGACGTGCGTCTGCCATAGGTTTCCCGCGGGGCCCGGTCTCTTCCTATGACGACGCTGCACTTCGACACACACCCCGTCCACAGCATATTCGCCCGAGGCACGAGGCATGCCCCACGCAGAATCCGCTTGACACAATGATATGGACGGATAGAATGGGGGATGGTAGGAAGCACTATGACGCAGTGCGAGCCGCAGCAGGCACGTTTGTTGCCTCGCACAAGGGTCGCTGGCCGGAGCTTCCATCCCGAAGAAGGAGGAGAAGGTGTGAAAATGAGTGTTCGTGTTGTCTTGGCCGGCACTCTGCTGATGTTGATGACACCGGGCGTGTCGAAACCAGCCATTGCGCCGATTACCAGCGTGAACGCCGGCAGGAACGGGGCTCCGCCGTATGAACTCCAGAGCATCACCGTGGGCGATTACACGGTCACCAGGGAATTCCTAAGTCCGGGCAAGTCTGTCGCAACTGCGTGTGTTTTCACGCCCATCACCCGCGCGGACGACTTCGATCTGAACAGCGTTGCCACCCGCTGGAATTGGACGAAACCTGTCTGGCAAGTCACCATGATCGGTGGCGAGAAGACATGGACGGACACCAACGGCAATAACCCGGATTTCTTCATTTTTGAGGCCGGAATGAACGATAGTCTGACCGTGCAGGCGATTCTCTCCGGCGGCGCACTGGGACAAGCGGTGGACATCTCACAGGCTACATGGGGCGACACAGGTCTCCGCAGAATAGGTCTTCTGAACCTCGGCCAGAGAATCGGTGGCATAGCGTTCGCTGTCACAGACCTGCTCGATGCAGACGGCGCCCATCTGACCAACCTCAGTGTGATTGAGGGCATTCAGATCAACAGCGGCACCGTAGATCCGAGCTCCTTCCTGGCCGTTGTTCCGGAGCCGGCAACGCTCGTTCTGCTTGGCCTTGGCAGCCTGCTCATGCTTCGGCGACGCCGATCGTGAGGCTGGCCGATCCCAACCACCCCTCGGACGGCGACCGGTGGAAGACGCGTGCTCCCCTGCCCGGACACGAGTACATTACGTGAATCTCACAGCCCCTGTCAATCCGAGAAGAGGCTGGCCGGCCCACAGGCATTATCCATTAGCAAAAGTGCACCAGAATTCAGATACTCTTATTTCATCCAAATACGATGAGGCCGCCGCGAATAGGGGGGAATTTCTGTAAAACCTTTGATATGCTGCCCTTAGAATCGGATCTTCGCAGTACAGTGAAGCACCGTCGGCACATGGACACCACATTCCAGTTGACTATGGAGACATGATCTGCTAACATCACCGGTTCATGACGAAAACGACGAAGAAAACCGGAAGGAAACGCACAAAACATAGCTCTTCCAAAGTCGTATCGGTCAAGGCCAAGAAACCGTTCAGCAGTTATGGACAGGCGATGGACTACCTCCTGGCGAGGACCGACTACGAAAAACAAGAGCGGGTGCGCTATAATGTGACGACGTTCAGCCTCGACCGGATGAGGAGTCTCCTGTCTCTGCTGGGCGATCCGCACGAGAAATTCCGCACAGTCCACATTGCCGGCACAAAGGGCAAAGGCTCTACAGCCACCATGCTGGCCAGAATGCTGGAATCCAACGGCTACATCGTCGGTCTCTATACCTCTCCGCACCTGATTCACCTGCACGAGCGTATCGTGGTCAACTCGAAGATGATTGCCGAGACCGAGATGCTAGGCCTGATGAATCGTATCCATGCGCCGGTGGAGAAGCTGTCCAAGGATGACCCGCCCACGTTCTTCGAGATGATGACCGCTCTGGCGTTCATGCACTTTGCTGATCGGAAGGTTGACATTGCGGTGGTCGAGACGGGACTCGGCGGCCGTTTGGACAGCACAAACGTGATCCAGCCCCAGGTCGTGGGTATAACCAGCCTGAGCATAGACCACAAGCTCCAGCTCGGTGAAACGCTCGACCACATCGCTCTGGAGAAGGCCGGCGTGTTCAAGAAAGGCGTTCCCGCAATTACGGTCCAGCAGGAACCTATCGCGATGACCGTTCTGAAGGAGCAGGCAACGGCAATGAAGGCCCCCTTGAGCATCACGGGCACCGATATCGACTTCTCCTATCGGTTCGAGACCTCTCGCGAACATGGGCCGCACACGCGAATCTGCCTCAGCACGCCCACGAGCAAGTTCGAGCATCTGCGCGTGCCGCTGCACGGCAAGCACCAGGCAATCAACTGTGGATTGGCCCTGGCGCTGCTGGACAAGCTGAAATCATCGGGCTACCAGATTGACGCGGACAAGGCCGCCGACGGGCTTCATAAGGTGACGCTTGCCGGTCGCATGGAAATGATCTGTGACGACCCTCGGATCATGATTGACGGGGCGCACAACGCCGCCAGCATCCGAGCCTTGATCCACGCGATCGGCCAGAACATCCCCTACGACTCAATGGTCGTTATCTTCGGCTGTAACGCGGATAAGGATGTCGCCGGCATGCTCGCCCAGCTTCAGTACGGAGCCGACAAGGTCATCTTCACACGGAGCAGCTCAACGAAGGCCGTCTCGCCGGAGGACCTGGCAGACACGTACACCGAGATTTGCGGCAAGATGTGCCAGAGCTCCAGCAGCCTCGGAGAAGCCCTGCAACTGGCCCGCAGCGCTGTCAGCCGTGAGGACCTGATCTGCATCACGGGCAGCTTCTACCTCATCGGGCAAGCCAAGATGCGCTTTCACCCAAACCTTGCCTCGGTTGCTTTCTGATCCCGCGCACTGCGCAGGCGCGGCCGCGACAAACCGACCTGGCTCATGCTCCACTCCATACGGCAAGCCTATCTTGCCCTGCCCGGTCGCCCTGCCGAGTTTGGGGTTGACGGCACTTTCTCCTGCCCTTCTAATCTCTGTCTGGTTCTGCCACCTCTAACGTGATGTATGCGCTGAACCAGCCGGGATGATTTGTGCTTATGCGCAAACGTCGCCGCTCGGACAAGCGAGGCGTGATTCTGGTAAGGAGTCGGAGATAATCAAGATGGCAGACTACATCGCTGTAGACCTTGGGGCGGAAAGCGGCAGGGTAATGCTGGGCGCGGTTTCCGGTGGCAAGCTGAGTCTCGAAGAGACACATCGCTTCAGCAACGGACCGGTCGAGATACGAGACTCGTTGCGCTGGGACTTCGACCGGCTGTTGTCTGAGATCAAGACAGGCATCGGCCGGGCAGTGCGGAAGGCCGGCAGCCAAGTCGCAGGTATCGGCGTCGATACTTGGGGCGTGGACTTCGGTCTGATCGGCGCCGACGGCGAACTCATCGAGGCCCCTTACCACTATCGGGACGCGCGCACCAACGGCATGATGGACAAAGCGTTTGAACTGATGCCCAAGCGGAATATCTACCAGCACACGGGCATTCAATTCATGCAGCTCAACTCGCTGTATCAGCTTCTGGCGATGCGCCTTGCCAGCCCTGCGGTCTTGACCCGGGCCAAGAGGCTGTTGTTCATGGCGGATCTGTGCTCGTATTTCCTGTGCGGCCGGGCGTTCGGCGAGTACACGCTGGCGAGCACGTCTCAGATGATGGATATGAGAACCGGTCGCTGGTCCGGCCCTGTCTTCGAGCAGCTTATGCTCCCCCAGGCCATCATGCCCCGGATCGTCATGCCCGGGACGGTTATCGGGAAATTGACGGACGAAGTGGCCGAGGAGATCGGCTGCGACAGGATACCCGTCATCGCCGTCGGGTCGCACGATACGGCCTGCGCGGTGCTTGGCGTGCCGGCCTCCGGAAGCCACTGGGCCTATCTGTCGTCGGGCACGTGGAGCCTCATGGGAGTCGAACTGCCCCGCGCCATCGTCAACGACAAGACTTTTACGCACGGATTCACGAACGAAGGGGGCGTTGAAGACACCATCCGCCTGCTCAAGAATATCATGGGACTATGGCTCGTCCAGGAGTGCAAACGTCAGTGGCAGCGCGACGGTCAGGACCTGTCCTACGGCGAACTGACCGAGTTGGCGTCAAAGGCCAAACCCTTCTTCGGAAACGTCGACTGCGATTGCGGTGATTTCCTGGCGCCGGGCGATATGCCCGCTCGCATCGACAAGCATCTATCGCAGACCGGTCAGACGCCGACGGACGACAAGGGGCAGATGGTCCGCATGATCCTGGAAAGCTTGGCTCTCAAGTATCGCCGCACGCTCAAAGCCATCGAGGACATCACAGGCGACACCATCGATGTGCTTCACATCGTCGGAGGCGGGATTCAGAACGAGCTGCTGTGTCAATTCACCGCCAACGCCATTGGCAAGAGGGTCATCACCGGTCCCATCGAGGCGACTGCCAGCGGCAACATCTTGATGCAAGCCAAGGCCACCGGGCAAATCGAGAGCATTGCCGACGCCAGAGAGATTGTCCGCAATTCATTCGAGCTCAAGGAATACCAGCCCCGGGACTCCGTTGTCTGGGCGCAGAAGTACGGAGAATACACAAGCGCCTGACACGAGCCTCGGGACACGGCCGCAAGATGTCGGGGCCGCACACAACAAGGAGAGACTCGTTTGATCGAACAGCTCGAGCAGCAGTTGGACAGCTTCGGCGCCGCCGAGCGTGAGCGGGCCTTGCTGGCGTTGTGTGACAAGGTCGAGTCGGGCGAAATCGAACTGCCGCAGCCCGGCGAGTTCGTGAATCTTCACTGTCACACCTTCTTCTCTTACAACACCTACGGCTATTCGCCGAGCAAATTCGCCTGGCTGGCCCGCAAAGCGGGTCTGGCTGTAGCGGGAACCGTAGACTTCGATGTCCTGGACGCTCTGCAGGAGTTCCGCGAGGCGTGTAGACGCCTCGGACTAAGGGGCTGCTCGGGCCTGGAGACGCGCGTCTACGTACCGGAGTTCTCGACACGCGTCATCAACTCGCCGGGCGAACCGGGCATCTCCTACCATATGGGCGTCGGATTTCCCGGCGCGCACGCACCAGCTCCCCACGACGGGTTTCTGCGGAGGCTCAAGGAGACTGCCCAGAACAGAAACCGAGACTTGACGGCGAGGGTAAATGAGTATCTCAGTCCCGTGGAGCTCGATTACGAGCGTGATGTCCTGACCTTGACCCCGGCAGGCAACGCCACCGAGCGGCATGTATGCCTGGCGTACGCGCGCAGAGCGGGGGAAGTCTTCGGCGAAGGCGATGCGCTCGCAGAATTCTGGAGCAGGAAACTGGGCGTTGAGGCCAAGCCCTTGGGCCTTCCCGAGGGTCGCGACTTGCTGAACACGATCCGAGCCAAGACCATGAAACGCGGCGGCGTCGGCTACGTCCAGCCCGACAAAGGCTCGTTCCCGTTGATGGCGGATACGAATCAGTTCATCCTGGTCTGCGGCGGGATGCCCACCCACACGTGGCTCGACGGCACCAGCGACGGCGAGCAAGCCATCGAGGAACTCTTGGACGTGGCGGTGAGCACAGGGGCCGTGGCGCTCAATGCCATTCCGGACCGCAACTACACGCCGGGCCGGCAGGACCGGAAGGTCGAGAACCTGTACGAGGTGATCGAGTTGGCCCAGAAGCGCGATCTCGTCGTGATCGGCGGAACGGAAATGAACAGCCCGGGTCAGAAGTTCGTCGACGATTTCGATAGCGACGAACTGGCCCACCTGCTACCTGTGTTTCTCAAGGGCGCCCACATCGTGTACGCGCATTCCGTGATGCAACGACAGTGCGGTCTTGGATACACCAGCGAATGGGCGAAGCAGCGGTTCAGTGATACATCCG